>JAPOZD010000118.1:8428-9871 GCA_026706245.1 Alphaproteobacteria bacterium | reverse complement strand
AGCCGGGCGGCGGGAAGAACGGAACAGACTGGGACGAAACAGGATGGAGGAACGACATGCAGGATGCTGACGGATACGGCTTCGAGGAGGCAGGCAGGACGCTCGAACTCTCCCCTCCCGCTTGCGCTACCGCATACACACATCTCGTTTCGGTCCGTAACTGGCGGCCCGACCCTTCCCCATCATGCCCTTTCCCCGTCATACCCGGACTTGTTCCGGGTATCTCCCGCCACCGCTTCCGCCGGACGGCCGCATGGATACCCGGAACAAGTCCGGGTATGACGAAGGGGGTGCTGCGAGAACCGGGGCGACGGTTAGGATATGCGGGGCAACGCCACCACGCGCGGATGTGTGAATCCGGTAGGCTTGTGAAGGAGGAAGAAAGAGGAGCGGACCCCATGCCCCAGACGGCCACAGGATATGCGCCATGCGCATGCGGAACATGACATCCCATGACATGCTGCGAGAGGTCCTCCCGGCAGGGTGGCGCCGCCCTTTGCTGTCCGGCGGCGGGCGAACCGTTGCTTGACTTGGACTGTCCGGTCGGAAACCATGGAATCGGCAGCCTTTTGTGGCGGAGTCCGGCTGAAAGCGGGATGTCGAAGCTGAAAACGGCAACTGGCGAAACCGCCCTCGAACGCGACCTCGCTTACCAGGCGGAAATCCTGCAGGGCGTTTCCCGCACATTCGCGCTTACCATTCCCCAGTTGCCCGCCCCGCTCCGCGACGCGGTCGGCAATGCCTATCTGCTCTGCCGGATAGCGGACACCATCGAGGACGAAGCCGCCCTCTCTGCGGGTCAGAAGCGCGAGTTTTCCGAGCGGTGGGTCGGCGTCGTCGAAGGCAGCGAGGACGCAGGAGCCTTCTCGGACGACCTCATCGTCCTGCTGACCCGCTCGGCGACCGAGGCCGAACGCGACCTGATCGCCAATGTTCCGGGCGTCATGCGGATCACGGACAGCTTCTCCGCCGCGCAACGGCAGGCGATGCTGCGCTGCGTGAGGATCATGACGCACGGCATGGCGGAATTTCAGGAAGGCGCCAGCCTCGAAGGGCTGAACGACCTCCAGCATCTCGACCGCTACTGCTACCATGTCGCCGGCGTCGTCGGCGAAATGCTGACGGAACTCTTCTGCGACTATTCCGACGAGATCGACGCGCGGCGCGAGGAGCTCTTCGCGCTCTCGGCCTCTTACGGGCAGGGCCTCCAGATGACCAATATCCTGAAGGACATATGGGAGGACCGGAGCCGCGGCGCCTGCTGGCTGCCGCGAAGCGTCTTCCTGGCGGCCGGCTTCGACCTCCGCTCGCTCGCGCCGGGCCAGGCCGATCCCGGCTTTGTCGAGGGGCTGAACCGGCTCATCGCGATCGCCGGCCAGCATCTGGCCAACGCGCTTCGTTACATCCTGCTCATACCGGCGCACCACACGGCCATTCGCCGGT
>JAPOZD010000118.1:0-8389 GCA_026706245.1 Alphaproteobacteria bacterium | reverse complement strand
CGTTGTTACATCCTGATCCTACCGGCGCACGGGGCGGGCAGTCGCCGGTTCTGCCTGTGGGCGCTGGGCATGGCGGTGCTCACCCTGCGCCGCACATACACGACGCCCGCCTTCGGGAGCGGCCAGGAAGTCAAGATTTCGCGGCGCGCCGTAAAGGCCGTGGTCGTGACCACCAGCGCGCTGGCGCGCTCCGACGCCGCCCTGAAGCTCCTGTTCACCGGCCTCGGCCGCGGCCTTCCCCGCGTCCGGGAGGCGGGCGGCCCGGCCGCATGAGCCGGCGCAGCGGGGTCCTGCAGGGCGTTGCCGCCGGGCGACCCTTCCGTCATGCCCGAACGTCCCCCCTCCGTCATGCCCGGACTTGTTCCGGGTATCTCCCACCACCGTTCCCGCCGGACGGCCGTATGGATACCCGGAACAAGTCCGGGTATGACGATACAGGGGTCGGGCATGACGGGAACAGGCCATGACATTGTTGGCGGGCGGGCATGGCGGAGGAGGGCGGCGGGAAGAGCGGCCGGACCGAAGAGGCCGCGACAGTCTGCGGAGAATAGCGGCCGGTATTCTGCTTTCGGTTCTGGCCACGACGGCGCAGGCCGCCGATATCGAAGTCGAACTGTCCGGCAGGTTCAGCATCGAAAGCCGCCTCTATCCGGACAGCGCCCAGCATCCCGGCCAGCGCTCCCATGCGAGCGGCTTCACGGCGAAGCCGGAACTCTATGTCGAGGACGAGGAGGGCCGCAGCATCACCGTGTCGCCCTTCTTCCGCTACGACAGCGCCGACCCGCGCCGGACCCATGCCGACCTCCGCGAGGCCTTCCTGTTGCTCTACGGCGAACTCGGCGAGGGGGAGTGGGAGCTGCGCCTCGGCGTGGACCGGGTCGCCTGGGGCGTGGCGGAGGTGCGCAACATCGTCGATATCGTCAACCAGACGGACCTAGTCGAGCATCCCGACGAAAAGACCAAGCTCGGCCAGCCCATGGCGCATGGCACATGGTCCGCCGACTGGGGCGTGCTGGAGCTGTTCCTCCTGCCCTGGCACCGGGAGCGCACCTATCCGGGCCGCGCCGGCCGGCTGCGCAGCGAGTTCGTCGTGGACAACGACAAGGCGACCTATGACAGCGCCGCCGAGGAACGCCACATGGACTGGGCGGTCCGCTACAGCGGAAGTTTCGGCCTTGTCGATCTCGGCCTCAGCTATTTCGACGGCCAGAGCCGGGAGCCGTCATTGCGGCCCGTGCCGGGCAATGCAGGCAGCTTCGTGCTGCAGCCGCACTATGAGAAGATCCGCCAGTTCGGGCTGGACGCGCAACTCACCACCGGTCCCTGGCTGTTCAAGCTGGAGGCCATCCGCCGCTTCGGCGCCAGCAACCGGCCCAGCAGGGAACATCCTTTCGGCGAGGAAGACGATTACGGCGCCTGGATAGTCGGCGGTGAACACACGCTGTATTCCGTTTTCGACACGGAAGCCGAAATCACCCTGCTGGCGGAGTGGCATTGGGACGGGCGGGGAGCGGAGCGCGCGACCAACGCCTTCGAGAACGACCTGTTCCTCGGGGCCCGGCTGGCGCTCAACGATGTCGAGGGCACCGAGTTCACCCTGAGCGTGGCGGAGGACCTGGACCATGGCGGCCGGGTGTTCGGCTTCGAGGCGAAGACGCGGCTGAACGACAACTGGTCGTTCGAACTCGAGGGCACGGCGTTCCACGGCGTCGAGTGGCCGGACGACGCCCTCTACGGGGTGCGCCGCGACACCTATATCGGCCTGAGCCTCATCTATAACCTGTAGCCGCCGGCAATCCGCGCCGCGAAATCCGTCATGGCCGGCATGACGGCGTCCACGGCCTCGCGCCAGGGCGCATGACCGCAGCCGGGAAGCAGCACGATTTCCGCCGGGCCCGACACCTGCGCGGCGATGCGGTCGGTCTGCTCGCGCGTTCCGTAAGGGTCGGCCTCGCCCTGGAAGGCGAGCAGCGGCGCGGTCACCTTCGGCAGGTAGCCTTCGATGTTCCAGTCGCGGAAACGCGGATCGAGCCAGGCCAGGTTCCAGGCATCGAACGTTCCGGCGGCGTCGCGGTGCCAGCGGGCGAGCCGCTTGTCGAGGCCGCCGCCGTCGAAGGCGCGCCGTGCCTCCTCGATAGCGCAGATCGAACAGTCCTCGACGAAGACATGTGGGGCCATGAGGACCAGCCCGGAGACGGCTTCCGGAAAGGCGCCGGCATGAATGAGGGCGATGGAGCCGCCGTCGCTGTGGCCGACGAGCAGGGGCCGTTCGACATCGAGGGCGGCAAGGATCGCCGGCAGGCGCCGTTCGGCCTCGACATGCATGTAGTCGAGCGGGAATGCGCCCCCGGCCGGCAGCGATGAGCCGCCATAGCCGGGGCGGGAATAGACCAGCGCCGCCGCGCCCGTCTGCGCCGCCGCCCGGTCGGGGAAGTCGCGCCAGAGGGCGGCCGACCCGAGGCCCTCATGCAGGAAGACCAGTGTCGGGCGGGCGGGATCGCCCTCGATCCAGCGGTATTCGATCTCGCCGTCGTCGAGGGCGAGCCGGCCATCCAGGACCGGCGGAGTGCTCATGCGCGGAGCTTGTATCGCTGGATCTTGCCGGTCGCCGTCTTCGGTAGCTCGTCCACGAACTCCACCCAGCGCGGATATTTGTAGGCGGCAAGCTGGCCGCGCACGAAGTCCTGAAGCTCCGCCTCACCGGCTTCCCTGCCCTCCTGCAGCACCACGAAGGCCTTGGGCTTGATGAGGCCGTCCGGATCCTCCGAGCCGACCACCGCCACCTCCAGCACCGCCTCATGCTTCAGCAGTGCGCCCTCCACCTCGAAGGGCGAGACATAGATGCCGCCGACCTTGAGCATGTCGTCCGCGCGCCCGGCGAAGGCGTAAACGCCGTTCTCGTCGCGCGTGTATTTGTCGCCCGTGCGCGTCCAGGCGCCGCGGAAGGTCTCGACCGACCGCTCCCGCCGGTTCCAGTAGAACACCGCGCTGGTCGGCCCCTTCACCTCCAGAGCGCCGAGCGCGCCCGCTTCCTCGATCACCCGGTCGTCATCGTCCACCAGGCGCACTTCGTAACCCTCCACCGGACGACCCGATGCGCCCGGCGCGATGTCGCCGACGCGGTTGGTGATGAAGATATGCAGCATCTCGGTGGAGCCGAGGCCGTCCAGAATGTCCACGCCGACGGCCTCCTGCCAGCGGCGCAGGATTTCGGGCGGCAGCGCCTCGCCGGCGGAGACCGCAAGCCGGAGCGCATGTTCCCCCGACCCCGGCGCCTCGCCGCTCGCGAGCAGCATGGCGAACAGGGTCGGCACGCCGAAGAAGATCGTGGGCCGCGCCTCGCGCAGCAGACGGCAGATCGGCCCCGGCTCCGGTGGCCCTTCGAGCAGCACCGAAGTGGCGCCCGCCACCATCGGGAATGTCAGGCCGTTGCCGAGCCCGTAGGCGAAGAACAGCTTGGCGGCGGAAAACAGCACGTCGTCTTCGCCCACGCCCAGCGTCGGCCCGGCATAGAGCTCAGCCGTCAGCGCCATGTCGCCGTGAAGATGCACCGCCCCCTTCGGCTGGCCCGTCGTGCCCGAGGTGTAGAGCCAGAAGCACATCTCGTCCCCGACGGTGTCGGCTGCGCCGAAGACAGGGCTCTCGGGCGCGATCAGCCGCGCGAGTTCGCCACCGTCCAGCACTACGCGGTCGTGCAGTCCCTCGAAGACCGGGGCGAGATTCGCCGAGACGAAGGCCGCCTGCGCGCGGGCATCGCGCAGCATGAAGGCGTAGTCGTCGCGCGTCAGCCGCGTATTGACCGGCACCGGGACGACGCCGGCCTTGATGGCGCCGAGGAAGCAGGTGTGGAAATCCGCCGTGTCATTGAGGCAGAGAAGGACGCGCTCCTCGCGCCTGACGCCTAGCGCCGCGAGCGCATGGGCGAACCGGCTCGTCGCCGCGTCGATGTCGGCGTAGCTGTGGGCGCCCCGGCTGTCGATCACCGCCGTCTTCGCGCCGCGCCCGGCCGCGAGGTTGCGCCCGATCAGGTCCGCCGCCGCGTTGTAGCCGGCCATGTTGTTCACGCCTCCGCCATGGCGCTTTCATACCACGACCGCGCCCAGTCCGCCGCCTCGTCCTCGGGCAGAACGCCGGAGGACGCATTGTGGCGCATCGGCTCGCCCACGCGTTTCGCGCCAAGCTCGCTCAGGATGCGGTCGAAGGTCATGCCGCCGCCGCAGAAGGTGCGCGCATAGGTCATGTCGCCGAGCGCAAAGAGGCCGTAGCGGACATGCGCCAGATCGGGCCGCTCGCTTTCCAGCGCGTCGGCAAGCGCCTGGCCGTTGTCCGGCACGTCGCCCTGGCCGTAGGTGGAGCTGACCACGAGATAGAGGCCCGGCCGGGCGAAGGCGCCCGCATCCAGATCGTCCATCGGCAGGAGGTCCACCGTCGCGCCCTCGTCTTCCAGCGCGGCCTGGACTTCTTCGGCGACGAGGTCGGCCGTGCCGGTCATCGTCGCGACATAGATGATGACAGTGCTGCTCATATGCTGCATTATATTTCCTGTGACCGACACCGCCAAGGAGAACATTGCTGCACCGCTCGGCGCAAGGCTGCGGACTCTCCGGGCCGCGCGCGGCATGAGCAGACGCATTCTGGCCCGTGACAGCGCGGTGTCGGAACGCTATCTCGCCGAACTGGAGAACGGAAGGGCGAACCCCTCAATCGGTGTGCTGGCGCGCATCGGGTCAGCCATAGGCGTTGACCTCGCAACACTGTTTTCATCCCCCTCCCACGACGCGGCGACCGCCCTGCTGGAGCGGCTCGGCCCCGAAAATCAGGCCGCCGCCCATGCGCTGCTGGAACGCCACTTCGGACCGGCTGCGGACAAGGCGGAACGGATCGCGCTTATAGGCTTGCGCGGCGCCGGCAAGACGACCCTCGGGCATCTTCTGGCGGAACGTCTCGACTGGCCCTTCGTCGAACTCACCCGCGAAATCGAGCGGGACTACGGCGCCGATGTCGCGGAAATCCTGGCCTTGTCGGGCCAACCGGGGCTAAGGCGGCAGGAATACCGGGCGCTCAGCCGCATTGCAGAGAAAAGCGAGCGCGGGGTCATCGCCACACCCGGCGGCATTGTCGCCGAGGCCGCCAGCCTCGACCTGTTGTTGACCCGGACCCACACGATCTGGGTGACCGCTTCGCCCGAGGAGCACATGGCGCGCGTTGCCGCCCAGGGCGACCGCCGGCCGATGGCCGACAATCCGGAAGCGATGGCCGACCTCCGCGCAATCCTGACCGCCCGCAGCCCCGACTATGCCCGCGCCGACGCCCGGCTCGACACTTCGGGCCGTCCGCTCGAAGAGTGCCTCGACGAATTGGAGCGAACTGCCCGCCGGCTGCTCGCAACTAGGCAGGTTGGCTGCGGCTTGACTCCCGCTGAACAGGAAATATAATGCATAAATGATCGACAATATGCTCATCACCTACGACCGCGAACCGGAGAGCTACCGGCACTGGTCGCTGGCGGTAGACGGAGCGGTCGCGACGCTCACGCTCGGGGTGGACGAGGATGGTGGGATCCGGCCCGGCTACGAGCTGAAGCGCAATTCCTACGACCTCGGCGTCGATATAGAACTGAACGATGCCCTCAACCGCCTGCGCTTCGAGCACCCGCAGGTGCGCGCGGTCATTGTGACCAGCGCCCTCGACCGCATGTTCTGCGCCGGGGCCAATATCTACATGCTCGCCGGGTCGAGCCATGCGGCGAAGGTCAATTTCTGCCGCTTCACCAACGAGACCCGCAATTTCATGGAGGATGCGAGCCGGCGCTCCGGCATCGCCTTCATCGCGGCCTGCAACGGCACGGCGGCGGGCGGCGGCTATGAGCTGGCGCTCGCCTGCGACGAAATCTGGCTGGTCGATGACCGCTCCAGCGCCGTCAGCCTGCCGGAAGTGCCGCTGCTGGGCGTGCTGCCAGGCACGGGTGGGCTGACGCGCATCACCGACAAGCGCCGCGTCCGCCGCGATCTCGCAGACGTGTTCTGCACCGATCCGGACGGGGCGCGCGGGCGCCGGGCGCTCGAATGGGGCCTCGTGGACCGCACCGCGCCGCCGCAGCGCTTCGAAGCCGCGGTGAGGGCGCGCGCGGAGGAACTCGCCGCCCGGCCCGGCCTGCCCGCCGGCGAGCCGGTGGCGCTCATGCCGCTGAAGCGGCATATCGAGCCGGACGGCTACCGCTATCGCAATGTCCGCGTGCGGATCGACGATGCGCGGCGGCTCGCGGAAATCACCGTCTCCGGTCCCTCCGCGCCGGTCGCCGTCGAGCGTTCCGCCTGCTGGTGGCCGCTCGCCGCAGCGCGCGAGCTTGAGGACGCGGTGCTGATGCTGCGCACCAATCATGAGCAGATCGGCGCCTGGGTGCTGAAGACGGAGGGCGACCCGGAAGCGCTTCTGGCCGTGGACGCCCTGCTCGCCGAAGGCGCCGAAACCGACCGGTTCCTGCGGGAGTCTGTGGCTTGGTGGCGGCGCGCGCTGACCCGGCTGGATGTGACCTCGCGCTCGCTGATCGCGCTGATCGAGCCCGGCTCCTGCTTCGCGGGCCCGCTCATGGAACTGGCGCTTGCCGCCGACCGCAGCTTCATGTTCCAGCCGCTCGACGAGCCGGAGACCGCGCCCCGGATCGCGCTCGGCGCACTGAACCGTTCCGGCCTCGAAACGGCGAACGGGCGCACCCGGCTCGACTGCCGCTTCTCGGGCGCCGTTCCCGAGCTTCCCGCCGGGTATATCGGACCGGAGGAGGCGCATGCGGCTGGGCTTGTGACCTTCGCGCCGGACGAACTCGACTGGGAGGACGAGGTGCGCATTGCGCTGGAAGAGCGTGCCGCGCTCTCGCCCGATGCGCTGACCGGCATGGAGGCAAGCCTCCGCTTCGGCGGCGCGGAAACGCTCGCCACCAAGATATTCGGCCGGCTCTCCGCCTGGCAGAACTGGATTTTCAGCCGCCCCAACGCCGTCGGCGAGGAAGGGGCGCTCAAGCGTTTCGGCTCCGGCACGAGGCCGGGCTTCGACTGGAGGCGTGTGTAATGGCTGTCGATTACACGGGGCGCATCCCCAACAATATCGATCTCTCCGAGGACCGGCGCCTGCAGCGCGCGCTCGAGCACTGGCAGCCCCGCTTCCTCAACTGGTGGGACGAGCTCGGGCCGGAGGGCTTTCAGGCGGCCGATGTCTATCTGCGCACCGCGACGGCCGTCGATGCCAGGGGCTGGGCGAGCTTCGGCTATGTGCGCATGCCGGAATACCGCTGGGGCATCTTCCTTGCCGAGCCGGAGCAGGACCGCAGGATCGGCTTCGGCGACGAGATGGGCAGGCCGGTCTGGCCGGAAGTGCCGGGCGAGCACCGCGCCGCGCTCCGCCGGCTGATCGTGACCCAGGGCGATACCGAGCCCGCCTCGGTCGAGCAACAGCGCCGCCTCGGCCATAGCTGCCCATCGCTCTACGATCTGCGCAACCTCTTCCAGGTCAATGTCGAGGAAGGCCGCCACCTCTGGGCGATGGTCTATCTGCTGCACGCCCATTTCGGGCGCGACGGGCGCGAGGAGGCCGAGGAACTGCTCTACCGCCACTCCGGCGACCCGGACAATCCACGCATCCTCACCACCTTCAACGAGCCGATAGAGGACTGGCTCTCCTTCTTCATGTTCACCTATTTCACCGACCGGGATGGCAAGTACCAGTTGAAGTCCTTCGCCGAGTCGGCCTTCGATCCGCTGGCGCGCACCTGCTCCTTCATGCTGACCGAGGAAGCGCACCACATGTTTGTCGGCGAGACGGGCATCGCGCGCATCGTGAAGCGCACGCTCGAAGTGATGCAGGCGCTCGGCACCGAAGACCCGGACGCGGTGCGCGCTCAGGGCGCCATCGACCTGCCGACGCTTCAGCGCTACATCAATTTCTGGTTCTCCTCCTCGCTCGACCTGTTCGGTTCCGAGACCTCTTCCAACGCCGCTGCCTATTTCGCGGCGGGCCTGAAGGGCCGGCCCGACGAAGCGGGGTTCGAGGACCATGTGTGCCTCGACACCGTAGAACTCATCGCCGTTCCCGACGAGGACGGCGGCGTGCGCGACGAGGAAGTGCCGACCCGCAATGCGATGAACGAAATCACGCGCAACCTCTATGTGAAGGACTGCGCCATCGGCATCACCCGCTGGAACCGGACGATAAAGCGCGCGGGCTTCGACGCCGAACTCTTCCTCCCTTCGACGCGCTTCCGGCGCACCATCGGCCGCTGGGCAGGCGCTCCCGTGACCCCCGACGGCACGCCGATGGCCGACGACCTCTACCGCAGGCGCCTGCCCGGCTGGCTGCCGACGGAAGAGGACCAGGCCTATGTCCGCTCGCTGATGCA
>JAPOZD010000125.1 GCA_026706245.1 Alphaproteobacteria bacterium | reverse complement strand
CCGATACGCCCCGCCGCTCGGCCTTGACACCCACCGCGCGCAGACCGTCGAACAGGATCTCGCTGACCTGGGTCTCGGAGCGGATTTCCAGGTTCTCGCGCAGCCGCGTCGGCGGGTCGAGATAGCCGATGGCCGTCGAAACCCTGCGGTCATAGAGGTTCGACACCGTCACCGGGAAATGCCCGTCTTCGAAGACGCCGTTCTGGTCCGTGAGATAGGGGTAGCCGAGCTCGGTCATCGCCTCCGCCACGGCTTTGGCATAAGGCGTCCATTCCTGCTGGTAGATGCGCCGGATGGGGATACGCCCCTCATTGCCGTGGAGCGCGCCGTCGAAGTCCATGTCGCGCTCTAGCTTGCGGAAGAAGGGCAGGCAGGCTTCCCAGCTCCAGCCCTTCGCGCCCTGGCGCCCCCAGTCGTCATAGTCGTTCGGCGCGCCCCGGTTGGCCATCTGCCCGTTGATCGACGAGCCGCCGCCCATGATCCGCGCCTGCTCGTAATTGCGCAGTTCCGGCTTCTCGCTTTCGGGCAGGTTCTTGTTGACCGGCTGGAGCCGCACCCGAAGCCGGTTCCAGGTGTAGTCCGGGTTGAAATAGGCCGTGCCGGGATAGCTCGAATGCACATCGGGCGGAATCGCGCCGTGCGGCGTGTCGATGCCTGCCTCCAGCAACAGGACCCTGTTGGCGCTCCGGGCCGAAAGCCGGTTCGCCATGACCGAGCCGGCGGACCCGCCGCCGACGATGATGTAGTCGTACTGCATCGCAAGCCTCCCGGGCGCCATTGTTCCAAGCGGATGCGGAAATGGGAAGGCTTCACGGCATGGGAAACCTGTTGACATGCCGGGCAGGGAATACAACACTCAGGTAAGTAAGAACTTATTGAGCGCGGTGAACGGATGGCGACCGACCGGGAAAGGCTGATGAGGGAAGCGGCGGCGCGCGGCAAATACGCGCCGCTTTACAGGCATCTGCTGTCGCTCCGGCCGAAGACCGAGTGGCGGGTGGGTTTCGGCGAGGTCGAGCGTGTGCTGGGTTTCCGCCTGCCCGATTCGGCGCGGCTTCACCGGCCGTGGTGGGCGAACTCCCGCAAGGGGAGCGGCCATTCCCACGCGCTGGCCTGGCAGGCGGCCGGCTGGCGGACGGCGCGGGTCGATCTGGAGGCGGAGACGCTGGTGTTCGAGAGAGAGGCGGACGCGCCGGCCAAGACCGGCTCCATCCGCTACGAAGGGGGAGATGACATGGACCGGCATGGGGAAGGCCTCCGGGAAGGCCCGGCGACAATGGACCTGCCGACGCAGCGGCGCGCGCGGCGGCCCACACGCGACTGGAACCTCGACCGCGATTTCCCGGCCCGGAACCTTGGACCCTGGCCGGAAGGCTTCACGGTCAGCCGCGAGCAGATTTACGACGACATGGGGCGGCTGACCGGCGGCCCGCAGAAAGGTGACGAAGACGACCGCTGATCGGCATGTTCATCGACACCAATCTGTTCGTTGCGGCGTGCAATGCGCTGGCGCCGGACAATGAGCGCGCCCGCGCATCGCTTGCCCGCGCGCAGGCGGACGCTGCGTCCTGCCGCATAAGCCGGCAGGTGATGCGTGAATATCTTGCCGCCGCCACCCGGCCGCAGACATGGTCGCGTCCATTATCCGCAGACGAAGCGCTTTCCGACCTTTCGTGGATGGAGGAGGCGTTCGAAGTGCTGGAGGACGGGCCGCAGGTCATGGATCTGCTGGCCAGGCTTTGCCGCGACATTCCCATGGGCGGCAAGCAGGTGCATGACGCTAATATCGTCGCCACCATGCTGGCATATGGCGAACGGCGCCTGCTGACCTTCAATGTCCGCGACTTCCGCCGCTTCGCCGCCCATATCGAAATCCTGGACCCGGCGGGCACAGCATAGGCCGGCAGATTGATCCCCTATTTGTTCAAAAAATATTTGAATTAATTCTTGACAAGAGGTTTGAATTTGGGCTACCTCTTCCTAAATGAAGACCGGAGGAAGGAAGCGGCATCCGCGGGGCCGCTTCGTTTCGCCGTTCGCGCCGGCACGAAAAAAGCCCCCGATTCGGCCAACGGGTGAAGTGCGCCTTGCGCCTGGCTCGCGCGCGCAAGCGCAGGCGGGCAATCAGGCGCGCGAACCGCGCCGGCGCCGACGCGCGCCCGCCCGCGCAGGATACGCGCGAATTAGGGTCCCGCCGTTCCGGCAAACAGGGCGGCGGGGAGAACGGGATGGAGTGGAACGAAACGGGATGGAGGAGCGACATGCAGGACGCGGAGGGACAGGGCTTTGGCGAGAGGGTCCATCCCGGCTCTCCCTCGCAAACGAAGGAGGGAGATTCGCGGAAGGACCGACCTCATGCCCGAACGGGCAATTGCTCATGCGTCATGCGCATGCAAAACATGACATTTCGTGACGCCTTGCGCGGCGCCTCGCAGCAAAACATGACAATTCATGACATGCCGGCATGTCCCGGCAGCCGCGCTGCCGCTGCCGGGATGCGGCCGCGCGGGGCTGTTCCGGTGGAAAGGCGGTTACGGGCCTGTCGGCTCCGGGCCGCGAATGTGCCGGGGAAGGCCGGCCATTGCGGCGGCGGCAAGGTCGGGAGACCAGTCTTGCCGGAAGGTAGCGTCGGCGCGAAGGCGGTTGCGGAACCAGGTTCGCTGGCGCTTGGCGAAACGGCGGGTCGCAAAGACCGCGCGGCGTTCGGCCTCCTCCAGCGCGATCTCCCCGGCGAGATGGGCATGAAGTTCGGGCAGCCCCAGCGCCTTCATCGCCGGCAGGTCCGGGTCGAGGCCCCGCAGCCGGTCCGCTTCCTCCAGCGCGCCGGCCGCCAGCATGGCGCGGAACCGCGCCTCGATGCGCGCCTGCAGCCGCTCGCGCGGCGGGTCGAGGAGGATGGTCCAGGCCCTGAGGGGGGCAGGGCGCGGCCCGGCCTGCCATTCGGAGAGCGGCGTGCCGGTCGCCTCGAACACGGACCAGGCCCTGAGCAGCCGCTGGCGGTCGCCGGGCGGCACGCGCCGGGCGAGTTCCGGGTCGCGCGCCGCCACTTCGCGGTGGAAGCCTTCGGCCCCCAGCGCCTCGCGGCGCGCGCGGGCGGCGGCCTCGATGCCGGGCGCCGTATCGGGCATGTCGGAGAGGCCATGAAGCAGCGCCTCGATATAGAAGCCGGTGCCGCCGCAGAGGATGGCGGGGCGCATCTCCTGGCCGGCAAGCGCGTCGAGCGCCATCTCCCGCCAGCGCGCGGCGGAGCAGCGCTCCCAGGCGGGCAGGACGCCGTAGAGCCGGTGCGGCGCGCGTTCCTCCTCAGCCGGCCCCGGCCGCGCGGTCAGCACCCGGAGCTCGCGATAGACCTGCATGCTGTCGGCGTTCACGACCCCGCCGCCGAGCGCCATCGCAAGTTCGAGCGCCAGCTTCGATTTGCCGCTCGCCGTCGGGCCCGCAATGACGATGATGGGCGGCATGTCGCAGGATACGGGCATGGACTGGGTAGCCGTGGCGATGGCGCCGGAAGGCGAGGCGCTGGACGAGGCGATTGTCGCGCGCCTTGCCGGGCGGCTCAAGGCGGGCCCGGTGCGCCGGCTCGGCCCCGATGCGGTCGAGATGGCGGTGGCCGCGCCCTATGCGGAGCCCGGCGAGGCGGGGATCGACTGGGCCGTGCTGCCGGCGCGCGGACGGCGCAAGCGCCTGCTCGTCGCCGACATGGACTCGACCATGGTCGCCGGCGAGACGCTCGATGAGCTGGCGGTAGAGGCCGGGATCGGCGGGCGGGTGGCCGCGATCACGGCGCGCGCCATGAACGGCGAGCTGGATTTCGAGGCGGCGGTCCGGGAGCGCGTCGGCCTGCTGGCCGGGCTGCCGCTGGCGGCGGTGGAGCGGGTGCTGGCGCGCCTGCGTCCCATGCCGGGCGCGCGCGCGGCCGTCGCGACGATGCGCGCTTCCGGCGCCCATTGCATGCTGGTGTCGGGCGGCTTCACCCTGTTCGCGGAGCCGGTGGGGGCCTGGCTCGGCTTCCACGAGGTGCGGGCCAACCGGCTGGAGGTGCGCGACGGGCGGCTGACCGGCCGCGTGCTCGAACCCGTCCTCGGGCAGGACGCGAAGCGCCGGGCGCTGGAAGAACGCCGCAACGCGCTCGGCCTCGCGCCCGGGGAGACGCTGGCGGTTGGCGACGGGGCCAACGACCTCGCCATGCTGGCCGCCGCCGGGCTCGGCGTCGCCTTTCGCGCCAGGCCCGCCGTCGCGGCCGAGGCGCGCATCCGGGTGGACCGCGCCGGGCTCGCGGCCCTGCTCTATCTGCAGGGCTATATGCGAGCCGAATTCGCGGCCTGAACGCCCTCAGTTGGCCTGGCGCTTCAGGAAAGCCGGGATGTTGAGCTGCTCGTCGTCCTCGGCAGGAGCCGGCACCGCGTTGCCGCTGCCGATGGTCGTTGCGAGAACCGAGGGCTCCTTGGCGGTCTCTTCCGTTTCCCGTCCCAGAAGGCCCGGCAGGCCGAACCATGTGCGGCGCGGCGGCGCCGGCGGCGGCGCTTCGGGCTTGGCGGCGGCCGGAGGCGTGTTGAACGGCTGCGTCGTGCGCGGCGCGGCAGCGCCCTGCGGCGGGAAGACCTTGCCATAGGCCGCCGCCTTGCGGGCCGGCGCGGCCTCGGCATCGTCGGTCTCGGCCGCTGCGGGCTTTGCCGCCGGCGCTTCCTCTTCCGCCGCTTCCGCTTCCCCGGATTGTCCCGCGGCCTCTGCAGCAACCTCCACCGGGGCCTCTTCCCCGGGGGCCTCGGCCACCGCGACTTCGCGGGCCGGCTCTTCGGCGGCTTCCTCGGGCATGGCCGCGTCCGTTGCCCCGCCTTCCATCGGCGGATCGACGGCGACGATGGCCGGCAGGACGGGATCGGTCTCACGCTTGAAATCCGACTCGATGCCGGTCGCGACCACGGACACGCGCATCTTGTTGTTCATGCTCTCGTCGAGCGTGGAGCCGAACACGATATTGGCGTTGTCGTCCACTTCCCGGCGGATGCGGTTGGCGGCCTCGTCCACCTCCAACAGGCCCATGTCGAAGCCGCCGGTTATGTTGATGAGCACCGCCTGCGCGCCCCGCATGGAGGTGTCGTCCAGCAGCGGATTGTCGATGGCGGCTTCCGCGGCGTCCATGGCGCGGGTCTCCCCCTCGGCCTCGCCCGTGCCCATCATCGCCTTGCCCATTTCGCGCATGACGGAGCGGATGTCGGCAAAGTCGAGGTTCACAAGGCCCGGCTTGATCATCAGGTCGGTCACGCCGCGCACGCCCGATTGCAGCACCTCGTCCGCCATCTGGAAGGCTTCGGCGAGCGTGGTCCGCGGGTCGGCCACCTGGAACAGGTTCTGGTTCGGGATGACGATCAGCGTATCGACGAACTTGGCGAGCTCCTCGATGCCGTTCTCGGCGGCGCGCATGCGGCGCGTGCCCTCGAAATTGAACGGCTTGGTGACGACGCCCACCGTCAGCACGCCGCGCTCCCGCGCCGCCCGGGCGATCACGGGAGCGGCGCCGGTGCCGGTGCCGCCGCCCATGCCGGCGGTGATGAAGAGCATGTGGCAGCCTTCGGTCTCCGCCATGACTTCGTCGAGCGCTTCCTCCGCGGCTGCCCGTCCGATGTCGGGTTCGGCGCCGGCGCCGAGGCCGTTGGTGAGGTTGGCGCCGAGCCGGATGCGGTTGGGCGCGTCCGAGAGGCCCAGCGCCTGCGCGTCGGTGTTGGCCACCAGGAATTCGACGCCCTGGAGATCGGAGCGGATCATGTTGTTGACCGCATTGCCTCCCGCGCCGCCGACCCCGATAACCGTGATTCGCGGCCTCATCTCGACATAGTCGGGCGGAGAGTGAAAGTTGATTGTGCTCATCGGGTTCTCCTGTCTGGGCAACCTGCTGACTTGGGGTTCCTGGTCAGATGTGCTGGCGCATCCATGCGCCGAAGCGGGCGAAGAGATGGGTAGGGGCGGGCGCGAGCGCCGGCATGGAGAGCGCGGCGGGCGCATCTCCGCCGAGGGCATGCACGAGCAGGCCGGCGCAGGCGGCGTAGGCGGGGCCGGTCCGGGACTCGGCGATCCGGAAGGCGGGTCCGATGCTTCCGGCGCGGACCTGGCGTTCCAGGATCAGCTCGCCCAGCCGGGCCGCGCCGACAAGCTGACTGGCGCCGCCGGCAAGGACGACCCGGCGTCCCGCTTCCATCTGGGCATAGGTCTCGTCCAGGCGGGCGCGAACGCGCTCGAAGGTCTGTTCCGTTCGCGGCGTAACGATCTGCCTCAGATAGGGCGGAACGACATGACGGCCGTTCTTGTGATAGCTCTCTTCCGCATTTGCGTCCGGCAGCGTGTCCGTTTCGAAGGGCGAGCCGCTGAGGCAGCTCGCCTCCTTGACCTTGATCTCCTCGGCCTCGCGGAAGCTCATGGAGAAGGCATATGCAACATCCTCGGTCAGCCGCGCGCCGCCCTTCTTCAATACGTCCACGAAGGTCACGCCGCGGCTGTTGAAGACGGCGATTCCCGTGGTCCCGCCGCCCATGTCGGCCACCGCTATGCCGAGCTCGCGGTCCTCTTCGCTGAGCACGGCCAGGCCGGCGGCATAGGGTGCGGGGAGAATGCCGGCTACCTCGACATGCGCCGCCCTGACGCACGCTTCCAGATTGGCGATCGGCCCGGCTTCCGCAGTGACCGCATGGAGGTCGATGCCTATGCGGGTGCCATACATGCCGAGCGGGTTTTCGACGCCGTCCACGCCGTCCACCGCGTAGCCCAGCGGCCGGACCAGAAGCAGGCGGCGGTCCTTGGTGTCGATGCGCGCATAGGCGGTGTTCTGGACCCCGCGAATATCGGCGGGGACGATCCTCGGGCCCGGGACCGGAAGCTCGACGCGAATGCGCTGGCTTGCGGGCCGCCCGCCGCTGGTCGCCACGTAAATCTGCTGGACCTCGATGCCGGCCATGCGTTCGGCGTGGGAAATCGCTGTGGCGATGGCCTGGCCGGCGGCATGGATATCGACGACGGCGCCCTCAAGGATGCCGCGGGAGGCGCGGTCGCCGATGCCGATGACGTCGAAGCGCCCCTCTTCGAGGACCCTCGCGATGAAGCAGCAGACCTTGGTGCTGCCGACATCCAGCGCTGCGACGATGTTTTCCCGCGCCATGATTTCAGCTCCGTTCCGCGGTCTTGTTTCCGGCCATGCGCAGAACCATCCGGCCGTCGAAACGCATGTCGATATGGGCGATGTCTCCGTCGAGAAGACGGCGTTCGCGGTTAATCTGTGCAAGGCGGGCCCAGGCGGCCTCGGCGCTTTCTTCGGGCAGCATTATCTCGATCCGCCAGTCGAGATGGACGTTCCAGCGCCTGCCTGACACGAAGGTAAGCCCGGTGACGCGCCGGGCAACGTCCGGTTCCTGTCCGAGCGTGGCGAGAATGGCGGGAGCGGCGGCGGCGGCGCCCTCGCCGCGGACCACGGGCAGGTCGGAAAAGTCGCGCGGATCGAGGTTCGGGATCGCGAGGCCTGTCCTGTCGATGACCGCGAAGTCCCGCCCGCTATCCCAGACCGCGAGCGTTTCGCGCTCGACGAGCCGGACGACCAGCAGGTCCGGAAGCGCCCGTTCCACTTCCGCCTGCCGCACCCAGGGCAAGGCCTCGACGCGCGTTCGCGCGGCACGGATGTCCACCCCGAGGATGGGTGAACCGGCAACGGCTCCGAGAGCGCTCCGGACCTCTTCTCGCGTCGTCCGTTTGCGGCCGATGACCATCACTTCACGGACCTCGAAACCGGCGTGAACGGACAGGGCGTAGGCCCGATCTATGGCGGCGCGGAAATGGCGGGCCGCCCATTCGGATTCGGCCGTGCGGATGGCGGCGGCCGTTCCCGCGGCCAGCAGCACGACCGCTCCCAGGCGCAGAAGCCATCGCCGGCCCGGCCGGAGCTTCAGAAATCGCATCGGGCCGCCTCCGTCATCAGCTGGACGAGGCTCGGGAAATCGATGCCTGCCCAGGCGGCGATTTCGGGCACGAGAGAGAGCGGCGTCAGCCCCGGCTGGGTGTTGACCTCCAGCAGGTAAAGCCCGTCTCCATGCTCGTCGTAGCGGAAGTCGGCGCGCGTGACCGACCGGCAGCCGAGCGCCGTGTGCGCGCGCTCAGCCATGTCGAGTGCCTGGGCCGCCACATCGTCATCGACCGGCGCCGGGACCAGATGGTCCGCGCGTGCTTCGGTATATTTCGTGTCGTAGTCGTAGAAGCCCTGATAGGGCCGAATTTCCAGCAGGCCGAGCGCCTGGCCGTCATTCACGGCGACGGTGAGTTCGCGCCCGGGAATATAGCGCTCGACCAGCACCCTGTTGCCGAACGGCCAGGTCTCGGGCGACAGGGGAACGGCGTTGGAGCCTTCCTCGACGATGATGACGCCGACGCTCGAGCCCTCGGAAACCGGCTTGACCACATAGGGCGGCGGCATGGAATCATGCGCGTCCCCGCAGCACACCACCTTGCCGTCGGGCACGGCGATGCCGGCCGTCCTGAACACGGCCTTTGCCGCCGCCTTGTCCATGGCGAGTGCCGAGGCGCGTATGCCGGAATGGGTGTAGGGAATGCCCATCAGTTCGAGCAGACCCTGGATGCAGCCATCCTCGCCGAAGCGCCCGTGAAGGGCGTTGAAGGCGGCGTCGGGGGCCGGGGTCAGCCGCGCCGCGAGCGCAGGAATATCGGGTCCGACATCGATGGGATCGACCGCGTAACCGAGCTTCGTCAGAGCCTCGCACACGGCCCGGCCCGTGGTGAGCGAGACTTCCCGTTCGGCGGACACGCCGCCCATGAGCACCGCGATCCTGTTCATGCCCGGGACGCTCCCCGGCGGCCGACGCGCTCAATCTCCCAGTCGAGGCCGACGCCTGTGGCGGCAAGCACGCGGGCGCGCACATCCTCGGCCAGGTCTTCGAGATCGGCGGCGCTCGCCGACCCGGTGTTCACGAGGAAATTGCAGTGCATCTCGGAGACCATCGCGCCGCCGCGTTTCAATCCCCGGCAGCCGGCCCGGTCGATCAGCTCCCAGGCGCTGGCGCCGGCCGGATTACGGAAGGTGGAGCCGCCCGTGCGCGAGCGGATCGGCTGGCTCGCTTCGCGCGCCGCGGCGATTTTGGCCATAGCGGCGCGCACCTCTTCGGCAGGCCGCTTCACGCCCCGGAAGCGCGCCGAGAGGAAGATGCGGTCCTTGCCCAGTTCGTTGCCGCGATAGCGGAAGCCGAAATCGGCATTGAAGAGGCGCTCGATTTCGCCCTGGCGCGTCATCGCATCGGCATCCAGCACCACATTAGCGGTCTCGCGGCCATAGGCGCCGGCATTCATGGCGAGCGCGCCGCCGACCGTGCCCGGTATGCCGGAAAGGAACTCGAGACCGCCGAGTCCGGTGTCCGCGGCCGTGCGGGCGACATTGGCGCAAAGCGCGGCGGCTCCGGCGACGACCGTCTCGCCCTCTGCGCGGATATCCGCGAAACCGCGTCCGAGCCGCAGCACGAGCCCGTCAATGCCGCCGTCCCGGACCAGCGTGTTGGACGCAACGCCCAGAACGGTGAGCGGCACGTCCCCGGGCAGTTGCATCAGCAGCGCCTGCAGGTCGGACCGGTCCAGCGGGCGGGCCATCGCCTCCGCAGGACCGCCGACCCGGAACCAGGTAATCCGGTCGAGCGGGGCGGACGCGCTCACGCGCCCCCGGATGCAGGGCAGCGGGAAGCGCGGGGTCATTTGCGGGCCTCCCGGAGCGATTCCGGCAGAGCGCGAGCCCAGGCGGTGATCGAGCCTGCGCCGAGACAGACGATAGTGTCGCCGGGGGCCGCCCAGGAGCCGGCGCATGCCGCCAGGTCGTCGGGCCCGTCGATCGCCTTCACATCCCGGTGTCCGCCGGCGCGGGTTGCAGCCACCAGCGCATCCCGGCTGGCGCCGGCGATCGGCGCCTCGCCGGCCGCATAGACCGGCGCGATCAACACTTTGTCGGCCTGCTCGAAACAGTGCGCGAAGTCGTCAAGCAGCGCGTTTAGCCGGGTGTAGCGGTGGGGCTGCATGACAGCCATGATCCGCCCGCATCCGGCCAGCCGGGCCGTGGCCAGCACCGCCGCGATCTCGG
>JAPOZD010000249.1 GCA_026706245.1 Alphaproteobacteria bacterium | reverse complement strand
GTCTTCCCTGATGACGAGCTGCAGGCGGGCACCCGCGCCTATGTCGAGAAGCTGGTGAGCTCCTCGCCCATCTCGATCCGGCTCATCAAGCGGGCCATGTATGCCGGGCTCGACATGGACCTGCGCAGCGCGCTGGACATGGTGTCCTCCCACATGGTGCTGGCGCGCTCCAGCGAGGACCACAAGGAAGCCATCGCCGCCTGGCGCGAGAAGCGGACCGGGAACTACAACAACCGCTGATCCGTCGTCGGAGCGCTACATCGCCGCGTCTTCGCCGGACTGCGCGGCGAAGATCGAGCTGTAGCCGCCTGACCAGTCCGGCGGAATCGGGCAGGAACGCGGGTCGTGCCGCGCGATCCGCGCGGGCGCGCCGCGAACCACCTCGCCGGCATGGCGGGACGGGGAGGGATTCGGCGTATAGGGCCGGGCGTCGGCGGCGGCGAAGGCGTTGAGCAGCAGCGGGCGTCCGGCATCGGTCCGGCTCGGGCGGGAGTAGTGGAGCGTGCGGCAATTATGGATCGTGACGGCGCCCCGCCGGCAGGTGAGGATCTCGGCGTCCTCTGTCGCCAGGGAGGCGGCGTCCTCGGCCCGCAGGTGGCCCGCCCAGTTGCCGTCCGGCGCGTAGAGGTCGTAGAGCGGCCCCCTGTGGCTCCGCGGCATCATGGACATGGGTCCGTTTTCGGGCCCCGTGTCCGAAAGATAGGTGCCGATGGTCAGGTGGTCGTAATTGGTGTGCGGATAGAACTGGATATCCTGGTGCCACTGCACCTCGTCGCCGCCCTCGAACCATTTGAAGTTCAGCTTGGAATGGTGGAACACGACATCCGGGCCCAGAAGGTCGGCCGCAATGTCGGCCAGCATCTCCTGCACGAAGGCCCAATAGGCCGCGTCCTGCTCGTCCGGGCGTTTGATGCGGCGCACGCGCGGACAGTCGGCGCTGTGTTCGGGGGCGAGGTCGAAGACATGTCCCGATTCCCGCTCCGAGCGGCTCGCCTCCACCATGCGCCCGGTGACCGCCAGCAGCCGGTCGATCCAGGCCTCCGGCACCGCGTCCTCGACCAGCGCGAAACCCTTCTCGAAATAGTCGATGCGCGCCTGCTGCGGCAGGACGCGCGGCGGTTCGGCCAGGATGCGTTCGGGCGTCATGGGGCGGGCCTCCGATACTCGGTTTCCCCGACTCTTGCCGCAGCCGGCCCCGCGCCGCAAGCGCAGAGGGCGGCATGAACGACCCCTGGTTCCGCATTCTGCTCTTCGTCTTCTCGCCGCGCTGCTATGTGCTGCTGGCGGCGCTGGGCCTGGGCTTCCTGTTCGGCCTCGTCATGCTCTCGATCCCCGGCGCCCTCGTCTCCGACGCCGTGACCCGGTTCTTCTTCGGCGAGCCTGCGCCGGAGGAGGCCCGGTGGCCGGCCGCCATCGCGGTAAGCTGGGCGGCGCCCTGGTGCATTCCCCTGCTTTACTGGAGCCGGCGGGCCATCCGCCGCTGGCCGCGCCCGGCGCAGTGGGCGTTCCGCATCGCCGCCGCCCTCGTCTGGACCGCCGCCCTGGCGCTGATCGCGGAGGCGTGGCGGCGCTGGTGAACCCGGGACCGGCTTCCGGGCCGTCGTTGACATGGGCCGGGTTTCCGCCCAAACCGGGCCGCCGGGTCCGCGTCCGGCTTTCGCGGATCCGGTTTCGGCCGCATCTGGAAAGGCCCCATGCATCTGGAACTTCGCCTCTGGCGCTTCACCGAGGGCGTTCGCGGGCGCATCTTCTTCTCGATGGCGGTCGGGCTGCTGGCGGCGGCGCTGGGCGTCGCGCGGCTGGCGCTGCTCGGCTGGCTGATCGGGCGGGTCTTCGCCGGCGCCACTGCCGCCGAGCTGGTCTGGCCGATTCTCGGCATCGCCGTTGTGATGGTGGCGCGCGGGGCGTGCGAGCACTGGCGCACCATCGTTGCGCACAAGACGGCCGCGCTCGTCCAGAAGCGGCTCCGGCGGATGCTGTTCGACCGGATCGCGGCGCTCGGGCCCTCCTATGCCGGGCGGCAGCGCTCCGGCGCGCTCACGCTCTCGCTGGTCGATGGCGTCGAGCAGCTCGAAACCTATTTCGGCCAGTATCTGCCGCAGCTCATGGTGTCGTTCCTGACGCCGCTGCTCATCTTCGTCTTCGTCGCATTCATCGACCTGCCCGTTGCGGCGGTCCTGTGCGCCTTCGCGCTGGCGGCGCTCTTCCTTCCCGCCGCCTGGCACAGCCGCGACGTGAAGAGTTCGCGCGGGCGGCAGCGGGCCTATGCCGACTTCGCCGCCGAGTTCCTCGACTCGATCCAGGGCCTCGGCACCCTCAAGGCCTTCGGGCAGAGCACGGCCCGCGCGGACCTGCTGGCGGACAAGGCGCGCGAGCTCTTCCGGCGCACCATGTGGGTGCTCGGCACGAATGTGCTCTCGCGCGGCATTACCGACTGCATGATCGCCATCGGGGCGGCGGCGGCGCTGGCGCTGGGCGCGTCCAGGGTCTCCGCCGGCGAGATGGAGCTCGCGGGGCTGCTCGTCATCCTGATGATGGGCGTGGAGATTTTCCGCCCGATGCGGGACCTCCGCGCCGTGCTCCACCAGGGCATGGTCGGGCTGTCGGCGGCCCAGGGCATCTACGCCATCCTGGACGCCGGGCAGGAGGTCGCCGACGGCCCGGAGAACGGGCAGGCGGACCGTCTGGAACCGGCCATCGCCTTCGAGAATGTGACCTTCGGCTATCCGGGTGCGCGGGGCCCGGCGCACAGGGACCTTTCCTTCGCCGTGGCGCCGGGAGAGCGGATCGGCGTGGTGGGGCAGAGCGGCTGCGGCAAGACCTCCATCGTGCGCCTGCTGCTGCGCTTCTTCGATCCCGATTCCGGGCGCATCACGCTCGGCGGCATCGATCTGCGCGACATGAGTTTCGCGCAGATCCGGCACAACATTTCGGTCGTCAACCAAGACACCTTCCTCTTCCACGGCACTATCGGCGAGAACATCCGCATGGGCCGCCCGGATGCGGGTGTGCAGGAAGTCGAAGAGGCGGCGCGGGTCGCCAACATCAAGGGCTTCATCGACACGCTGCCGGACGGTTACGACACGATCATCGGCGAGAAGGGGATCAAGCTTTCCGGCGGGCAGCGCCAGCGCGTCGCGATTGCCCGCGCCGTGCTGCGCGACACGCCGATCCTGGTGCTGGACGAGGCACTCTCGGCCGTCGATGCCGACAATGAAGCGGTGATCCAGGAGGCGCTCGACCGGCTGATGCAGGGCCGCACCACGCTGATCCTCGCCCACCGGCTCTCCAGCGTGATCGACTGCGACCGCATCCTCGCCATGGAGGAGGGGCGGGTCGTGGAAAGCGGGCCGCACAGCGAGCTCATGGGCCTGCCTGACGGCGTCTATGCCTCGCTCATGCGCGAGCAGGCGCGCGAGTCCGAGGAGAGGGAGGACGACCTCCTGATCGACGCCGCGGACCGCCCGACGACGGAAACGCTGGACGCAACGCCCGGCGGGGCGAAGCAGGCGCCGACGGAAGGCGTCATCAGGGCGGAAGGACTTGCCTGGTTCGAGGTCGTCGCCGCGCTGATGCGCGTGATCCTGCCGTGGAAGGGCCGCCTCGGGCTGACCTTCCTGTTCGGCGTCGTGCGTGTGCTCGCCTTTATCGGCGTCGGCGCGGTCAGCGCGCTCATCGTCTTCAGCCTGAAGAACGGCGCACCCTACGATCATCTTCTCGTCTGGCTCTGGGTGCTGGCGCCCATGGCCGGCATCGTCCACTGGCTCGAATCCTGGGTGGCGCACGACATGGCGTTCCGCCTGCTGGCGGAGATGCGCGTCGATGCCTTCCGCAAGCTGGACAAGCTGGCGCCCGCCTATCTCGTGCGCCGCCGCACGGGCGACCTGATGAACCTCGCCACGCATGACATCGAGCTCATCGAGTATTTCTTCGCCCACACCGTCGCGCCCGCCTTCGTCGCGGTGCTGGTGCCGGGCCTCGTCATCGTCGTGCTGGGCGCGGCGAGCCCGTGGATCGCGCTCGCGCTGGTTCCGTTCCTGGCGGCCGTCGGGCTCAGCCCCTTCCTGATGCGCGGCCGGGTGGACCGGCTCGGTTCCCGGGCGCGCGAGGCGGCGGGCGAACTCGGCGCCTATGCCATCGACTCTGTCCAGGGGCTTGGCGAAATCGTCTCGTTCCAGGACGAGCGCCGCCGCGCGGACGGCTTCGACCGGCTTGCCGACCGGCATATCGAACTCCGCCTGCCGTTCTTCGGCGAGGTGACCTTGCAGGAAAGCCTGCTGGAAGTGCTGACCGGCCTCGGCGGCCTTGCGGTGGTGGTGAGCGGGGCAGTGCTGGTCCAGACGGGCGCGGTCGATGCCGGACTCCTGCCGCTGCTGGCACTGCTCGCCATGTCGGCCTTCCTGCCGGTCTCGGAGATCGCCCAGATCGGGCGGCGGCTGGCGGACACGCTGGGCGCTACCCGGCGCTATTACGCGCTGGAGAACGAACCGGTGCCGGTGGCGGACGGGCCGGGCGCGGAAGGGGGCGGCGACACGCAGGCGGGCCTGTCGCTGGAAGACGTCAGCTTCGCCTATCCCGGCCAGTCCCGGCAGGCGCTTGGCGAGGTCACGGTGACCATCCCGGCCGGGAAGACGGTGGCGCTGGTCGGCGCCTCCGGGGCGGGCAAGACTACGACGGCGCAATTGCTGATGCGCTTCTGGGACCCGGATGCCGGCCGCATCGCGCTCAATGGCGTGGACCTGCGCGACTACAGGCTGGACGAGCTGCGCAGCCGCATCGCGCTGGTCTCGCAAGACACATATCTCTTCAACGACACGCTGCGCGCGAATGTCACCATCGCCCGGCCCGGCGCGAGCGAGGCGGAGCTCGCCGCGGCCCTCGACCATGCCGCGCTCGGACCCCTCATCCGCACGCTTCCGGAAGGGCTCGAAACTGTGGTCGGCGAGCGCGGCGCCAGCCTTTCCGGCGGCCAGCGCCAGCGGGTCGCCATCGCGCGCGCCTTCCTCAAGGACGCGCCGATCCTGATCCTCGACGAGGCCACCAGCCATCTGGACGCGCTCAACGAACTCGCCGTGCGCCGCGCGCTCGACATGCTGAAGGCCGACAGGACGACCGTGGTGATCGCGCACCGGCTCTCCACCGTGCGGGATGCCGACAAGATCGTCGTGCTCGACGGCGGCCGGCTCGTCGAAACCGGCACGCATGGCGAATTGCTGGCGCGGCGGGGCCTCTACGCCGCGCTCGTCCACCGCCAGCTCGCAAGCGCAGCTGCTGCCCAGTAATCCGGTTCCCGCCCGCTACCCATGAACCAGCCCCGCGACCGCATCGGCCTCGCGATCCTGCTGGTCGTCTGCGCCGTCGCGATCTTCTCCATACTCAATGTCGAAGTGAAGATCCTGCGCGCGGATTTCGGGTCCGTGCAACTCGTCTGGGCGCGCTATGCGGGGGCGCTCTTCTTCATGATTGCGGTCTTCACGCCTGTGCGCGGCCCGGGCTTCCTGCGGCTTCGCACAGCGCGCCCGGTTGCGCAGGTGATACGCGGCGCGTGCCTGCTTACCTCGTCGATGTGCTTCTTCCTGGCGATCAAGTGGGTGCCGCTGGCCACGGCCGCGGCCATTACCATGCTGGGCCCCGTGCTGATTACGGCATTTTCGGGCCCGGTGCTGGGAGAGCGGGTCGGCCCGAGGCGCTGGGCGGCGGTCGTCGTCGGCTTCATCGGCGCGCTCGTCATCATCCGGCCCGGTTTCGGCGACACCCCCTGGCAGATCGTCTTCACGGTCGGCTCGGCCTTCACGAGCGCGTTCTACTCGCTCCTGACGCGCAAGCTCTCCGCGGGAGAGGACCCGGCGACGATGGCGACCATCGCGACAGTGGTCGGCACCGCAGTCCTCAGCCTGGTCGTCTGGGCCGACTGGCGCGTACCTTCCGACGCGGTTGAAATCGGCATGATCGTGTCCCTCGGCCTGCTCTCGGGCTTTGCCCACTATCTCTACACGATCGCTTTCGGGCGGGGCCCCGCGTCGGTCATCGCGCCCTTCAACTACAGCCACCTGATCTTCGCGGCTCTGCTCGGCTTCGTGGTCTTCGGGTACTTCCCTGACCTCTGGACCTGGATCGGAGCGGGCATGATCGTGGCGTCCGGCCTCTATATCGGCTATCGCGAGACGGTGCTGGCCAGACGCGGGGGAGAACGGAGACCTTGACCAGAGACGCCCTTGTCGTCGCCTTCGACGCGAGCCGGCGGGACCGCGGCATCATCGCCGAAGCCTGGGGCGAGGCGGGCCCCCTCCTCTATCTCGCCGATGCCGCGTCGCCGGAAGCCCGCGCGGGCATGCTGCAACGCGCGGCGGCCCTGTTCGCCCAGCATACGGGCAATGACTTCCGGCGGGAGGAATGGCCCCACATGGCGGGCGCCCGGCTGCTGCAGATGCTGCCCGCCGGCGTGGACTTCATGCCGCTCAGGGACCTGCCGCAGGAGCTTCCGGTCGCCGGCAATGGCGGCGCCTCAGCCGAGCCGATGGCCGAGCACGGCGCCGCCCTGGCGCTGGCCGCCGCCAAGCGCCTGTTCTCCGAGCATGCCGAGCTCCGCGCCGGGCGCTTCAACCAGTTCGTGCCCAATATCAGGCTGGCCGGCGGCGTCTGCGGCATATTGGGCTTCGGCGGCATCGGGGTGGCGGTCGCCCGGCTGATGCGCGCCTTCGGCATGAGGATCCACGCCGTCAACCGGCGCGGTGCCAGCGAAGAGCCGGCAGACTGGATCGGCACGCCGGACAGGCTGGACGAGTTGTTTGAGGCCGCCGACATCCTGTTCATCACTGCGCCGCTCAGCACCGCGACCGAGGGGGTTATCGACGCACACGCACTCGGGCGCATGAAGGACAACGCCATTCTGGTGAACCTCGCGCGCGGCGAGATCATCGACGAGCGCGCGCTCTACGACCACCTGATCGCGCAGCCGGCATTTACCGCATGCCTCGATGCCTGGTGGGTCGAGCCGATCCGCCACGGCGCCTTCCGTGTCGACACGGCCCTGCTCGACCTGCCGAACGTCATCGGTTCGCCGCACAACTCGGCCTCTGTCGGCGGCAGCCGGCGCCCGGTCGTTCTCGGACGCGCCGTCGCCAATTGCCTGCGCGCGGTTCGCGGCGAGACGCCCCTCCACCTCATCCAGCCGGAGGAGCGGATGCAATAAAGCAGCCGGCCTTGGCTAGCCCAGGACTTCCCGGTTTATGACATTGTCCGGGTCGAGCCTGCCTTCGAAGCAATCGACGACATTCTGCGCGGCGGCTGCACCCATGCGGAACATGGACTCCTCGCTCACGCCCGCCGAGTGGGGCGAGACGATGATGTTGTCGAGTTCGAACAGCGGCTCGTCCGCCGTCGCCGGCTCGACAACGAACGGGTCGATGCCCGCGCCCGCGATCACCCGGCGCTTGAGCGCATCGTAAAGCGCCTTCTCCTCGACGATATTGCCGCGCGCCGTGTTCACGACGAAGGCGGTCGGCTTCATGGCGGAGAGTTCGGCCGCGCCCACCATGCCGTCCGTTTCCTCGTTCTTCGGGCAGTTGACGGACAGGAAGTCGATCTCCGGCAGCATGGCCCGCCAGTCCTCCACCGGCGTCGCCCCGGCGGTCGTAATCGCGTCCTGGATCACATAGGGGTCGTGGACCAGCACATTCATGCCCATCGCCGCGCAGCGCGGCACCAGCCGGCGGCCGATGCGCCCGAACCCCAGGATGAGCACCGTCCGCCCCGCGAGGTCGTAGGCCGGCGTCTGGAAGCGGATATCCCAATTGCCCTTGCGCAGCTCGCGGTCGTAGAGGAGCGCGCGCTTGGCGAGCGCCATCATGAAGAACAGGGAGTGCTCGGCGACGGTGACCGAGTTGGCCGTACCGACCACGGCGAGCGGCACACCCGCCTCGGTCAGCGCCGGCACATCGACCGCATCGTAGCCGACACCGTGGCGGGCGACGATCTTCAGCCGTTCGGCATTGCCGATGATCCGGCGCGTGAAGGGCGCCACGCCCAGGATCGCCGCGTCGTAATTGGCGATATGCTGCAGGATGTTGTCCTCGGTGAGCTCGGTGAAACGCTCGACCGCGATGTCGTCGCGCCCCTCGAACACCGATTTGAGCCCCGCCGTGTAGGGCATTTGCAGCATTACGCGCCAGGTCATGCCTCGTCTCTCCCGTATTTCCACCGTTTCGGTATGCGAAGGGCCGGGGCGGTTCTCGCCGGCGTCCCGAGCCGCTAGGTTGGCGGCGAATACAGCCCGGAGGCCCGGCCCATGTCAATGAGCGCAAACCCGCCGGCGGACGGCGCGCCGCTTCCGCTGCGGACCGGAGTCTGAGCGCGTTCCCATGGCCGCGAGCATTGCGATTCTAGGCATCTTTGTGGTCGATGCGACCTTCCGGACGCCGCGCCTGCCCCGGATGGGCGAGACCGTCATCGGCAAGAGCGTGGCGCTCAGCCCCGGCGGCAAGGGCTCGAACCAGGCGGTCGCGGCCGCCCGGCTCGGCGCGGAGGTGCGCTTCATTTCCAGGATCGGGCGCGATTCCTTCGCCGATATGGGGCTCGCGGCCTGGGCCGATGCAGGCGTCGAGCCCTTGGTCGCGCGCTCCGACACGGCGGCGACGGGCGCGGCTGCGGTGCTGGTGGAAGCGGCTTCGGGCGAGAACGCCATCGTCGTCTGCACGGGCGCGGCGGCCGAGATTTCCGAGGCGGATGTCGATGCGGCGGCCGGCGCCATCCGCTCCGCCGCCGTGTTCATGACCCAGTTCGAGCAGCCGCTGCCGGCGGCGGCCCGCGCGCTCGCCATCGCGCGGGAGGCGGGCGTGGCGACGATACTCAATCCCGCGCCGGCGGCCGACGCGCCCGGCGACATGCTCCGGCTCTCGGACTATGTGACGCCGAACGAAGCCGAAGCCGAAGCGCTCACCGGCCTGTCGGTGGAGGACGAGGAGGGCGCGCGCCGGGCGGCGGCCGTGCTCCGGAAGCGCGGCGCGGGCGCGGCGGTCATCACGCTCGGCCCGCGCGGCGCGCTTTACGACGGTCCGGAAGGCGCGGTGCTGGTGCCCGCCTTCGATGCGGGGCCGGTGGTGGAGACGACCGGCGCGGGCGACGCCTTCAACGGCGCTTTCGCCGTTGCGCTGGCGGAGGGCCGGGACCCGGTCGCCGCCGTCCGCTTCGGCTGCGCCGCCGCCGGCATTTCCGTCACGCGCCCGGGCACTGCGAACTCCATGCCCGACCGCGCCGAGGTGGAGGCACTGCTCGCCGGCGCGTGAGCGCCGGTCCGGTCCGTACAAAGAAAGCCCGCGGCCGGTGGGGCCGGCCGCGGGCAAGTCAGGCGGAAGAGAGGCCGGCTAGTTGAGCAGCCGCATGTCCTCTTCCTCGATCTCCTTCTCCGCCTCGGCGATGGACGCCTCAAGCAGCTTCAGCCACTTGTCGCCGAAGCGCTCCACATACCACTGCTTCAGCGGCTGGACGGACTCGACGAACTGCGCCTTCTCCTCGGGCGTCGGCACATAGACCTGGCCGCCGCGCTCCTTGAAGGCCGCATAGCCGGCGAGCGCCGTGAACTTCGGATCGTCCGAGGCCATCGAGGTCATGTGGTGGAAGCCGGCGGCGACGATCCGCTTCAGGTCGGGCGAGAGGCCCTGCAGGAAGTCGTCGTTCATCCACCAGAACAGGAACATGTAGGCGTGGTGATCCAGGGTCACACGGTTCAGGAACTCGTGGAACTTCATGTTCACGATATCCGTGATGCCGTTCTTGGTGCCGATCACGACGCCCGTGGCGAGCGAGGTGTAAAGCTCCTGCCACGGAATCGGCGTCGGGTTGCCGCCCATCAGGTTGACCATCTCGACCTGCAGCGGCGACTCGATGGTGCGCATCTTCACGCCCGCGAGGTCGGCCGGCGTCTTGATGGTGACGTCGATGGTGAAGAAGTCGCGCCAGCCGCCCGTATT
Source organism: Alphaproteobacteria bacterium (assembly GCA_026706245.1). Lineage (GTDB taxonomy): Bacteria > Pseudomonadota > Alphaproteobacteria > Bin95 > Bin95 > Bin95. The sequence continues at coordinate 176 of JAPOZD010000249.1, read as the reverse complement.
GTTGAGGCCCATGAGGCGCAGCGTGCCGGTCTTCTCAAGCACCGCCTTGCGAACCTCGTCCATGAACGGGCTCTTCATCACCTTCTCGGCGACGCGGTCGTTCGGGAAGATGGAGGGAAGGTCGGTGACCGGGATTTCGGGGAAGATGTTGGCGATGCCGCCCACGGTCGTTCCCG
>JAPOZD010000441.1 GCA_026706245.1 Alphaproteobacteria bacterium | reverse complement strand
GCGCGGCGTCATCGTGCAGTCGGGCAACGATGCCTCCATCGTCATTGCCGAGGGAATTTCCGGCAGCGAGGAAGCGTTCGCAGAAGCCATGACGGCGCGCGCGCGGGAACTGGGCCTTACGAGCGCGAATTTCACCAATGCGACCGGCTGGCCGCATCCGCAACATGAGATCTCGCCGCGCGACCTCGCCCGTCTTGCACAGATTCTCGTGACCGAGTTTCCCGAATATTACGGGATGTTTGCGGAGCGCGACTTCGAGTTCAACAAGATCAAGCAACGCAACCGCAATCCCTTGCTGGGGCGCGTTCCGGGCGCCGATGGCCTCAAGACCGGCCATACCAACGCAGCGGGCTACGGCCTGACCGCTTCCGCCGAGCGCGACGGGAGACGGCTCTACCTCGTGCTGAACGGGTTGAAGAACTCCCGGGCGCGGGCGCGGGAGTCGGAACGGCTGATCGAATGGGGCTTCCGCGAGTTCGAAGCCTATCCCCTCGTGAAAAGGGGAGACACGGTCGAGAGGGCGGCCGTATGGCTCGGCAGCGTGGACTATGTGCCGCTGGTCCCGGACCGGGATGTGGTGCTGTCACTGAAGCGCCAGGCGCGCTCCGGGCTGAAGGCGTCCGTCAGGTGGACGGGACCGGTCGTTGCTCCCGTGAAGGAGGGCCAGCAGCTTGCGGTTCTGCGCCTGGAGGCGCCCGGCATCCAGCCGGTGGAGCATCCGCTTTACGCGGGAACGGATGTCGAGCGGGTCGGGTTTTTCGGCCGTATCTTCGAGCGGATGCGCGCCATGATCTTCGGCTTCGACCCTGCGGCGTGACCGGCAGGCTGATAACCTTCGAAGGCGGCGACGGGGCCGGAAAATCGACCCAGATCGCGCGACTCGCCGACTGGCTGGGCGGGCTTGACGTCCCGGTTGTCTGCACGCGCGAGCCGGGCGGCACGACGGAAGCCGAAGCCATCCGCGGGCTGCTCGTCTCCGGAGAATCGGACTGGGACGCGCTCACGGAAGCGATGCTGCACTACGCTGCGCGGCGCGAGCATGCGGAAAAGCGCATCCGTCCGGCGCTCGCGGCCGGGACATGGGTGCTGTCGGACCGGTTCTTCGATTCGACGGTTGCCTACCAATGCTATGGCCAGGGCGTTGCGCCGGAAGACGAGGCGGTCCTGCGCCGGCTCGCAATCGGCGCGCTGCGGCCCGACCTGACCTTGCTGCTGGACTTGCCTGTCGAGACGGGCCGGGACAGGGCGCGCGGGCGGCAGAAGAGCCGCTACGAGGAGATGAACGACGAGTTGCATCTGCGCGTGCGCGCGGGATTTCTCGAAATTGCGCGCCGGGAACCCGAGCGGGTGGCGGTCATCGACGCAGGAAAGGACCCGGACAGTGTGGCGGCAGCCGTGCAGGCCGTCGTTGCAGGGCGTTTCGGCCTGTCATGACCGGCGGGGACGCCTTGGAGCCGAGGAAACGGGAGAGGCTGGTCGGCCACCTGGCCGCGGCGGGCGTGCTTGCGGCCGATTACGCCGCTGGCCGGCTGCATCATGCCTGGATTCTTGCCGGACCGCGCGGAATCGGCAAGGCGACACTGGCCTTCAGGTTCGCCCGCTATCTCCTTGCAGGACAATCCGGATTGCTTCCGGAAGAGGCGGAGGCCGCGCCGCTCCACCTCTCGGCCGGCGAGCCTGTCTTCCGCCGCGTGGCGTCGGGCGGCCATGCTCATTTACGGCCCGTGGAGCCGGCAGGCGCGCGCGGGGAAATCCGGGTTGATGCGATTCGCGATGCGATTCGCTTCCTGAAGCTCACGCCCGGCGAGTCGGCGTGGCGCGTCCTGATCGTGGACGGGGCCGACTCGATGAATCCCAATGCACAGAACGCCGCCCTCAAAGTTCTGGAAGAACCGCCGCTCAACGTATTGATTCTATTGATTGCCCATCGCCCGTCGCTGCTTCTTCCTACGGTGCGCTCCCGCTGCCGCCTGCTGCGAATGGTCCCTCTCGACCGCCCGGATTTCGACGATGTCCTTTCCGACATCGCGCCGGAACTGGACGCGGAGGCTTGCGCTCGCCTGTTCGCGGTTTCCGGCGGCAGCCCCGGCGCGGCGCTTGAACTGGAGCAACTCGGCGGACGCGGGATCAAGCAGGCGGTCGATGCCTTGCTCGAGTCGCTGCCGGCTATCGACCGCAAGGCGCTGGAGGCGCTCGCCGCCGCGGTGACGGAGAACCGCGAGCCCGAGCATTTCCAGGCATTCGGAAGAATCCTTGCAATGAGCCTGGCCGAACGCCTGCGGGCCGCCGGCCCCGATGCCGCGTGGCTGGACGCCGAGGCGGGCGTCTCGCGCCTGCTGGAACGCTGCATGGCGCTGTCCCTCGACCGGCGGCAGACGGTGTTCGAGATTTTCGGCAGGCTTGCCAGGACAGCCGCCGGCGGAGGGCAGGGCGCCCATGCTTGATTCCGTGAATTATAAGTGGGACAACGCGCCCGTGTTCCGGGACCCGGATGTCCGCCTCCGATGAGCGACGCCAAGCCGTTCTACATCACCACGCCGATCTACTACGTCAACGATGCGCCGCATATCGGCCACGCATATACGACGCTGGCCTGCGATGTGCTGGCGCGCTTCAAGCGGCTCGACGGCTACGATGTCCGGTTCCTGACCGGGACGGACGAGCATGGGCAGAAGGTCGAGAAGGCGGCAGCGGCTGCCGGCGACGCGCCGCAACCGTTCACCGACCGGATGTCGGAAAATTTCCGGAAGCTTGCGGTAGCGCTGCGCACGTCCAACGACGACTTCATCCGCACGACGGAACACCGCCACACATTGGCAAGCCAGGGCATCTGGGATGCGCTGGTGGCTGCCGGGGACATATACCAGGGAACCTATGCCGGCTGGTATTCGGTGCGCGACGAGGCGTTCTTTACCGAGTCCGAGGTGACGAAGCGCGAGGACGGCGCCCGGATTGCCCCGACCGGCGCCGAGTGCGAATGGGTCGAGGAGCCGAGCTACTTCTTCCGGCTGTCGGAGTGGCAGGCCCGTCTGCTGGCCTTCTACGAAGCGAATCCCGACTTCATCGGGCCGCAAAGCCGGCGCAACGAGGTCGTCAGCTTCGTCAAGGGGGGCCTGCAGGACCTGTCGGTCTCGCGGACGACCTTCAATTGGGGCATCCCGGTTCCCGGCGACGATGCCCATGTCATGTATGTATGGCTGGACGCGCTCACCAACTACATCACCGCGGTCGGCTACCCCGAGACCGGCTGCGAATCGTTCGGCCGCTACTGGCCCGCCGACCTTCACATGGTCGGCAAGGACATCGTGCGCTTCCATGCGGTCTATTGGCCAGCCTTCCTCATGGCCGCCGGCGTGGCGCCGCCCAAGCGCGTGTACGCGCATGGCTGGTGGACCAATGAGGGCGAGAAGATCTCCAAATCTCTCGGCAATGTCATCGACCCCTACGACCTGATCGAGCGCTACGGGCTGGACCAGCTCCGCTATTTCCTGCTGCGCGAGGTGCCGTTCGGCAATGACGGCGATTTCTCGCACCGGTCGATGGTCCAGCGCATGAACGGCGAGCTCGCCAACGACTACGGCAACCTGGTGCAGCGGACGCTCTCGATGATCGCCCGGAATTGCGGCGGCGAACTGCCCGGGCCGGGCCAATTTTCGCCCGAAGACAAGGGGTTGCTCGGCGAAGTCGGCGGCCTGCTGGAGCCGCTTCGCTCGGCGATGGACCGGCAGGCATTCCACGAGGCGCTGGAAGACATCTGGCGCGCCATCCGGGCGGCCAATGCCTATATCACCGGCGAGGAGCCCTGGGCGCTGCGCAGGAGCGACCCGGAGCGCATGGGCACGGTTCTGTTCGTTGCCGCCGAGGCCATCAGGGGCCTTGCCCTTGCGACCCTGCCGTTCATGCCGGATGCGTCCCACCGCATTCTCGACCAGCTTGCCGTCGAGCCCGAAGCCCGCGATTTCGCGGCGTTCGGAGAGGCCGGAACGCTCAGCCCCGGCAGGGCGCTGCCCAGGCCGGAAGGCGTGTTCCCGCGCTATAGCGGCGAGGAAGCCTGATGCTGGTGGACAGCCATTGCCACCTCGATTTCCCGGACTTCGGGGGGGAAGTGGATGCGCTGGTGGAACGCGCGCGCGAGGCCGGGGTCGGCTGCATGGTGACGATCTGCACCCGCCCGCGACAGGCCGAGGCCGCGATTGCGCTTGCCGAGCGCCATGAGAGCGTCTTCTGCGCGGTCGGGCTGCATCCGCACCATGTCGCCGCCGAAGGGCTGTCGGAAGAGGGGGAACTTGCCGGCCTGGCGGAGCACCCCAAGGTGGTCGCGCTCGGCGAAACCGGCCTCGACTATCACTACGACCGCAGCCCGCGCGAGCTCCAGCAGGAGAGCTTCCGGCGCCATATCCGCGCCGCCGCAAAGGCGGACGTGCCGTTCGTCGTGCACAGCCGCAACGCCGATACGGACACCGCGGCGATCCTCGAAGAAGAGGCGGCGGGGCGGGTTCCGGGCGTCATGCATTGTTTCAGCAGCGGACGGGCATTGGCGGACAAGGCCTTGGAATTAGGACTTTATATTTCGCTTTCCGGCATCGTGACTTTCCGCAATTCAGCGGCCCTGCGCGAGATCGCGGCGGATGTGCCGCTCGACCGGCTGCTGGTGGAGACCGATGCGCCCTTCCTGGCGCCGGTGCCGATGCGGGGCAAGCGCAACGAGCCGGCCTATGTCGTCCATACGGCGGCGGTCGCCGCCGAACTGAAAGGCGTTTCCGGCGAAGCCTTTGCAGCAGCAACCACGGACAACTTCTTCCGCCTGTTCGCGAAAGCACGGACTTGCGCATAACGGTTCTCGGCTGCGGCGGCTCCGCCGGCGTGCCGGTCGCGAGCGGCGACTGGGGCGCCTGCGACCCCGACGACCCGCGAAACCGGCGCAGGCGGCCGTCGATCCTGATCGAGGCGGAAGGCGCGCGCATCGTCGTCGATACCGGGCCGGACTTCCGCGAGCAGTGGCTTTCCGCGGGCGGCGGGCGGCTCGACGCCGTCATCTACACTCATGCTCATGCCGACCATATTCACGGCATCGACGACCTGAAGTCGCTCTGCACCGAGCGCGGCGGTCCCATAGACATTTACGGACGGGCGGAAGTGCTGGAGCGCATCCGGCAGAGGTTTCCCTATGCCTTTGCCGGTCCCGTCGATGGGCCGATTTACTTCCGGCCGGCCGTGACTCCGCATCCGGTCGAGGACCGCTTCGAGATTTCAGGCATCGGATTCCGGGCCATCAAGCCGCAGCAAGGACCGACAACGAAAACAGCACAAAGGATAGGAGAAACAACGAATGACCTGGATCGTCGGCGCCGGCCATGCGGACTTTCCAAGCGGCAACCACGCCTTCCTGCCGGTCGTGCTGGAGTGGGTGGAACGCCTCGGGCCGCGCCGTGTCGTGCTGACGCACCTCAACCATTTCATGGATTACCGCACGATCGCCGGCGCGCTTCCGGAAGGGATCGAGCCCGGCATCGACGGCATGACCTTCGAAGTCCTCCCGAATTCGCCTGCTCTGATTTCCCATAATATACATTATGCGATAACAAGATCGCAACCCGTTGATTCTCTTCTGGAAATCATGGCCACCCTGCGGGCGCCCTCTATCGGCTGTCCCTGGGATATCGAACAGAGCTTCGAGACCATCGCGCCATACACGGTCGAGGAAGCCTACGAGGTCGCGGAGGCCGTCCGCTCGGGAGACCTCGATGCGCTGCGCGACGAGTTGGGCGACCTGCTCTTTCAGGTCGTCTTCCACGCAAGAATGGCCGAGGAGCGCGGCGCATTCGCCTTTGGCGACGTCGTCAATGCGGTTTCCGCCAAGATGGTCGCACGCCATCCCCATGTCTTCGGCGGCGCAACGGTGGCCGACGCCGATGCGCAGACCGTCAATTGGGAGGCGCAGAAGGAACGCGAGCGTCAACGCAAGGCCGACCGCGCCGGCGCGCCGCGTTCGAGCGTGCTGGACGATGTGCCGTTGGCCTTGCCGGCGCTGATGCGCGCGGAGAAGCTGCAGCGCCGCGCCGCGCGGACCGGTTTCGACTGGCCGAACGCCGCGCCGGTTTTCGACAAGGTGCGCGAGGAACTGGATGAAATTGCGGCGCCGAATGCCGATATTCCGGCCGAGCTCGGGGACCTGCTCTTTTCCGCCGTCAATCTCGCGCGTAAGCTCGGCGTCCAGCCGGAAACCGTGCTGCGGGACGCCAACGCCCGGTTCGAGAGGCGGTTTCGCAGGGTAGAAGCCCTCGCGCACGACGAAGGCACGGCGCTGCCGGAGGCCCCGCTCGCGGAACAGGACCGCTTGTGGGACCTCGCAAAACGGGAAGAAAAGGATGCAGGCTGAGCTTCAACAGGAACTCTCCCGCAGGCTGTTCGCTCATCTCGATGCGGGAACGACCGATGTCTGGCCGGAGGTCGTCCGCCAGCCGGTCGGCGCCTATACCTGCCCCGAGCGGGCCGAACGGGAAAACCGGGAGCTGTTCTGGAGGCGCCCGCTCTTCGTCGGGCTCTCGGGGCTGTTGCCCAATCCCGGAGACTGGATCACCAGCGACGAGACCGGCATACCGCTCCTGATCGTCCGCGGCCGCGACGGGGAACCCAGGGCTTTCGCCAATGTCTGCCGCCATCGCGGGGCCAGGCTCGTCGAGGGCCGCGGCTGCGGCGCGGCCTCCTTCTCCTGCCCTTACCACGGCTGGACCTACGACCTTGAAGGCCGGCTGATCGGCCTGCCCGACGAACGCAACTTCCCCGGCGTCGAACGGGACGGCCACCGGCTGGCGCCGGTGCCGGTGGCGGAGAAGCACGGCATGGTTTTCGTGCAGGCGACGCCGGGCGAGCCGTTCGATGTGGATGAACTGCTGGAAGGCATGGCCGCGGAGCTTGCGCCCTACCGGCTCGAAGACTGGACGCCCTACTCCAGCCGGCGTTTCGATTTCTCCATGAACTGGAAGATCGCCGTCGATACCTTCCTGGAGCCCTACCACTTTCCCTTCCTGCACAAGAACACCGTCGCCTCGATCTTCATCGGCAATCTCTGCCTTTACGACGGGTTCGGGCCGCATCTTCGCGAGGTGCTGCCGCGCCACGGCCTCCGCGAGATGCGCGAGAAGCCGCCCGAGGACTGGGACCTCGTGGACAACTCGGCGCTCGTTTACGTGTTCTTCCCGAACACCGCCTTCATCGTCCAGAAGGACCATATGGAGGTCTGGCGCTGCTTCCCGAAAAAGAGCGGCGGGCCGGGCGCTTCGACGGTCCTGTTCGACTTCTACATCCCGGAGCCGGTGCGGGGCGAAAAGGCGCGCATCCACTGGGACAAGAATGTCGATCTGGCGGTGCGCACCGTGATCGAGGAGGACTTCCCGACCGGCGAGACGATCCAGGCCGGCTTCGCCGCCGGGGTGAACGCGCATGTGACTATCGGCCGGAACGAGCCGGCCGTCGCCCACTTCGAAACGACTGCGAACCGCTACGCCGCGGCCTGAAGCGCGTCCAGCGTCGTCTCGAAAGGCAGCAGCACCGCGCCGTGGCGCGCCGTTACCCCGCGCACCGGTTCAAGGCGCCCGAACGCGCTCCAAACGCCGTTCGGCGCCGCCCCGCCCTTCAGGAAAGCCTCGACCTGGGCGCGCCCCTCCTCGACCTCCCGGGCGCTGCGTCCGGGCGCCGTTTCCGCAAACAGCGCCGCCGACGCCTGGCCGAAGGCGCAGGCCTGGATGCGCTGCGCGTAGTCCGCGATGCAGCCGTCCCGGACCGCGATCTCCACCGTCATCACGCTGCCGCAAAGCCGGCTGGTCCGCGTCGCAACCCCGTCCGCATCGTCCAGTTGCCCCACGCGGGAAATGCCGCCTGCGAGGTGGAGGATGTCGCGCGTGTAGAGGTTGAAGAGGGCATCCGTCATGGCAGAGGCCATCTGGGCCCGGGGAGGGCCGGCGGCAAGGCCCCGCCCTCCCCCGCCGGCGCCTACTTCTTCACGACATAGTAGAGCATGAACTGGTTGTCGGCCCGCTGGGCGAGCTCGACGGAGTCGCTCTTGCCCCACGCAAGCCCCTGCTGGTGCAGCGGAATCGTGCCGACTTCGGCAGCGGCGATCTCATAGGCCTTTGCGATCATGGCGTTGCGCTCCGCCTCGTCGGTCGAGACCTTGATCCTGTCCGTCAGCGCATCGACTTCCTTGTTGCAGTAGCCGCCGACATTGAACTTGCCGCGCCCCGTATCCTCCCGGCAGTTCAGCAGGTTGTAGAGCACGTTCCAGCTATCGAACGAACCAGGCGTCCAGCCGAGCAGGAAGAAGCTGGTGTCGTAATTCGGCCCCAGGATCTTCTTGAAGAACAGCGCCTTGGGCTCAGCCACAAGGTTCACCTTGACGCCGACCTTAGCGAGCATCGAGGAAATCGCGATGCAGATCTGCTCGTCGTTCACATAGCGGTTGTTCGGGCAGTTCATGCCGACCTCGAATCCTTCGGCGTAACCGGCTTCCGCCAAAAGCGATTTCGCCTTGTCGGGATCGTAGGCAAGGCGCTCGATGCCGGGCGCATGCGGGAAGAGCTTCGGCGAGATCATCAGCGCCGAGGGGTCGGACAGGCGGCGCATGACCTTCTTGCGGATCGCGTCGATATTGATCGCGTGATAGAAGGCCTGCCGCACGCGCACGTCCCTGAACGGATTGGTACCCTTGACGCTCGAATAGAGAAGCTCGTCGCGGGCGATGTCGAGGCCGAGGAAGATCGTGCGCAGTTCGGGGCCGATCAGCACCGAAGTGCCGTCATTGCCGTCCACGCGCTTGATGTCCTGCACCGGCACGGGATAGGCCATGTCGATCTCGCCGGAGAGCAGGGCGGCGACGCGGGTTGCGTCGGAGCCGATCGGCTTGAACACCACGCGGGTCAGGTTGTGCTTCGGCGTGTCCCACCAGCCTTCATGCGGCTCCAGCACGGTCTCGACGTCGGTTTCACGCTTCACGACCTTGAAGGGGCCGGTGCCGTTGGCGTTGAAGGCGGCGAAATTGTCGGTGCCTTCGGCCAGCGAGGTCGGCGCCGCGGCGTTGTTCGCTTCCGACCACTCCTTGTCCATGATGTACCAGGTCGCCCATTCCGAATGCAGGATCGGGTTGGGGCCGTCGGTCACGAAATCGACGGTGTAGTCATCGACCTTTTCGACCTTGACGCTCTTGGCGATACGGGTCGTCAGGTCGGACCCCTCGGCGCGCACCCGGTCGGCGGAGAAGACCACATCGTCGGCGTTGAACGAGTTGCCGTTGTGGAAGACGACGCCCTGCCGGAGATAGAAGCGCCAGCGGTTGGGCTCGACGATCTCCCAGCGCTCGGCGAGCGCCGGCTGGATATCCAGGTCCGGTCCGCGCCGGATCAGCCCTTCATAGACATTGCCGAGCAGGCCCAGCGTGAAGGTCTCGTTCAGCACATAGGGGTCGAGCGCCTGCGCGTCGCCCTGGAACGACCAGGTGAAGGTCTTGGCGCCGGCGGGCATCGCCATGGCCATCGTCGCGGCGAGCGCCGCAGCAGCAGTTCGCAGTCGCATCCTCGGAGCCTTTCGGGATTGTTTGCGGGCAGGAACCTAGCCCGGATTTCTCCCCATTGTCATGGCCCCGCGCCGCATTTTCCGGGCGCATCGGAATCAGGTCGTGGATCTCGCAATCCACTCCTGCAGCGCTTGGTCGATCCGGGTCTGCCAGCCACGCCCATCAGCCTTGAAGTGGTCGATCACATCCTGCGACAGGCGGATGGTCGTCGATACTTTCGGCTTTGCGGTTGGCGGCCGCCCCCTCCTGACGGTCGCCGCCGCAAACTTCTCCGGCCAGCCGTCACGGGAAAGGTCGGGCGCGGTGTCAGGATCGAAATCGTGGGCCGTAGAGCTTTCGTTCGCGTTCATTGGCTTTCCTCAAACTGATGATCCGCTGCGCATTGCGGCGCGGCGTCCAAACCAGGACCACCATCTCTTCGCCGAGAAAACCGATGGTGAGGAACCGGTCCTCGCCATAGTCCTGCCGGTCGTCCCGGACAGTCAGGCTCGCGCCCGCGAACACATCGCCGGCCCGGGCCATATCCAATCCCCGTGCTTCGAGAGTGGTTGCCCATTTTACCTCGTCGAACTCGATTTCCATTTTATGTTACTACATAAAATCCAATTTGGGAATTGCTGGCAAGAACGCGAG
>JAPOZD010000241.1 GCA_026706245.1 Alphaproteobacteria bacterium | reverse complement strand
GGGGCCCGGACACGAATCGCGCTTTCGGGGCGGACGATGTCGGAATGGTATTTGTTGTCCCAGGCGCAGATCGATGCATCGCACTGGGTCATGCCGATCAGCGCAAAGGCACGGGCCAGCTCGATGAAGGAAAGGCCCCGGTCCTGCAGGAGCTGCATGGCGATATAGATCATGTGCCCTGGCGGCGTTATGCCCCAGGGGCCGTCTTCCCAGAAAAGTGCGATCTCCGATTCGTCGGCGGTCCTGACACTGCTGTTCATTCCCCCGAGACGGCGAATCGTGTCGAACTCTTCGGCGAATTCCGGGCCTGCGGCGTCGTAGAATCCGGCTACCCGGAATTGCGACCCGCTCTTCATCGTCCACGGTTTGATCCTGCCGTGGCCGGGATAAAGGCAACGGTCGAAGGAAGCGAATGCGGGCCCTGGCGAAGCGCCATAGAACGGGCCCGTCGGGCTCCATCGCAGCGAATCCGCGCGCCGGTCGTAACGCCCGAGATAGTAGTTGACCTCGCTCGGCTCCGAACCGTCATCCGTGCGGAGCTCGAGCACCCGGCGGCCGGCAGCACGGCCCCAGTCGACGCCAAGAGACTTCGCCTCGCCGTCGGGAAAGCGGCCCAGGAAACCGATGCGCTCGAACAGGAACGGTTGCTGAAACGCCTCGGCCGCCGCCGCTGCGAAGGCGATGCCATAGGCCACCTCCGGATCCGCCTCGCGCGGACCGCGGCCGATGCCGAAGGGCTCGTCGTAAGCCTGGACGATCCCATTGGCGGCCAGGAAGCCGGCAGCCGTGGACAGTCCGTAATTGTATGCGGCGCGGGGAGTCAGAACCCTCTGGTCGCGGACCTGCTGCAACGCGGCATCCATCCAGAGGAAAACCGTGTTGCGGTTCTGCGGTTTCAGGATCTGGCTCGTATAGGACGAGCGATGTCCCGGGGAGGCTACATGTGGGCCGGCGCAGCCGGCCATGGACAGGGTGGAGGCCGCAGCGGCGGCGGCAGCGAGAAACTGCCGTCTGGTGTGGCTCATGGGTATCCCTTCGGTTTCGAGGTAGATGTACGGGGCCGTATGCGCAGCCCGGCGGTGGCGCGGTTGTCGAAAAAGCGAATGAGGAAGCGGTGCCGGGTCGCCGGCTTATGCGACCGGGAGCCCCGACAGAATGATTGTCATGCGGGGGAAGAGTAAGGCGCCGGTTTCATCCCGACTCCGCAGGGAACTCCGAACCCGATCAGACCGCCCGGGGTATAGTTAATGCTAGGGAGGCTGATTGAAATCCTGTGAGCAGAAATTAGCCACTTCTGCAGAAATAATGAAAGCAGCTGCTGAAATTTTACTCATGCAGACAAGGCCATGGGAACCAGCGTAAAGTCCCAACGGTTCCCCGAACCTGCTTACTCTTTCCGTCATTATGGTTTTGTCCAACTCGTATCGCTCTACTGCACCGGCAATGCTGGTGCAGTGCTTGCTAATACGAATCATAAAGAAAGACAATATTATCTATTAGTATTTCATGGCGACATTTTGGCGCTCTATTGTTTTCGCGCGTTTTTCCGACGATATGTATCGGAGTTACCATGCGATCCGCCTCGCGCGGCTTGTCGGTAAACCGGATACCGTCGGGCAGGATGCGGGGTTATTCGACGGCGATGAGCGCGGCGGCGACGCGGCGGTCTTCGGCCATCAGCACATTGTAGGTGCGGCAGGCCGCGCCGGTGTCCATGGCGTCGGCGACCATGCCCTCGGCCCGGATCGCCTCGCGCAGCGCGCGGGGCAGGAGCTCCGCCCGGATGCCGCAGCCGATCAGCAGGATTTCCGGGATGTCCTCCCCCTCCGTCAGCGGCATGAGGCTTTCCAGCGTGAGGTCCCGGAAGTCGGCCACGGACCAGGACAGGACCGCGTCGGGGCGGAGCAGCACCGAACTTGTCCAGACGGCGCCGGAAATGCGGAAGCACCCGCCCCCGTAGCTTTCGACGACCTGTCGGCCCTGCGGGACGACAGGGCTGATGTCGGTCATCGGTCGCCGAGCGTGCGGGCGACTTCGGCGTCGTCGGGCAGGTCGTCCGTCGCGCTTGGGCGCACCCCCATCCACAGCAGCGTGGCCGACGCAATCCAGACCGAGGAATAGGTGCCGATGATGACGCCCCAGATCATCGCGAAGGCGAAATCGCGGATGACCTCGCCGCCGAGGAAGAACAACGAGAACAGCGCCAGCAGCGTGGTCGCGGAGGTCATGACCGTGCGCGACAGGGTCTCGTTGACCGACTTGTTCAACAGGTCGGTCATCGGCAGGGTCTTGTAGCGGCGCAGGTTCTCCCGCACCCGGTCGAACACGACCACCGTGTCGTTGATCGAATAGCCGGCGATGGTCAGCACCGCGGCCACGGTGGAGAGGTTGAACTCCAGCTGCAGGAGGGAGAAGACGCCCACCGTCGTGATGACGTCGTGCGCCAGCGCCAGCACCGCGCCCACGCCGAACTGCCATTCGAACCGGAACCAGATGTAGGCCATGATCGCGAGCAGGGCGAGCGCGACGGAAATGGCGCCCGCCTCGATCAGCTCCCCGCCGACCTTGGGCCCGACGACCTCGACCCGCCGGTATTCCTCGACGCTGTCGCCGAGCGCCTCCTTCACCGCGGCCACCGTGGCCTGCTGGGCGGCGTCCCCGCCCGGCTGCTGTTGTATGCGGATCAGCACGTCGGTCGGCTGGCCGAACTCCTGCAGGCCGACCTCGCCCCGGTCGAGCGCGGAGAGCGTCTGGCGCATTGCCGAAATGTCGGCCGGGCCCTTGGTGCGCACCTCGATCAGCGTGCCGCCGACAAAGTCGATGCCGAAATTCAGGCTCTGCACCGCGAGCGACGCCACGGAGGCCAGAATCAGCAGGATCGAGACGACATAGGCGCGCTTGCGCAGCGCGATGAAGCGGAAATTGGTGTCCGGTGGAATGAGCCGCAGCGGTCGCATCGTGCCTGTCAGCCCCTCAGATCGGCAACATTTGCGGGCGCCGGCGGCGGACCCAGAGAACGACCATCAGCCGCGTGACCCAGATGGCGGTGAACATCGAGGTCATGATGCCGATGGCGAGTGTGACGGCGAAGCCCTTGACCGGCCCGGAGCCGAACCAGAACAGCAGCGCCGCGGCGATCAGGGTGGTCAGGTTCGCGTCGATGATCGTCTTGAGCGCCCGGTCGTAGCCGGCGTCGATGGCCCCGATCACGCCGCGCCCGACCCGTGCCTCTTCGCGAATGCGCTCGAAGATCAGCACATTGGCGTCCACCGCCATGCCGATGGTCAGCACGATGCCGGCAATGCCGGGAAGAGTGAGCGTCGCCTGGAGCAGCGACAGCGCGCCGAAGATCAGCGCCATGTTGAACACCAGCGCGACATTCGCCATGAGGCCGAAGAGGCCGTAGACCACCACCATGAACACCAGCACGGCGACCATGCCGATGATGCTGGCCGCCTTGCCGGCGTCGATGGAGTCCTGCCCGAGGCCGGGCCCGACCGTGCGCTCCTCCAGATAGACCAGCGGCGCGGGCAAGGCGCCGGCGCGGAGCAGCAGCGCCAGGTTCTGGGCTTCCGTCAGCGAAAACGATCCCGAAATGATGCCGGACCCGCCCAGGATTGGCTCGTTGATCCGCGGCGCGCTGATGACCTCGTTGTCGAGCACGATGGCCAGCGGCCGCCCGACATGCTCGCCCGTGGTGCGGCCGAACTGGCGCGCGCCCACCGAATCGAAGCGGAAGCTCACCACGGGCTGCCCGTCCTGGAAGGTCTGCTGGGCATCGACGAGGCGCTCGCCGGAAACACGCACCCGCTTTTCGACGAGATAGTCGGTGACCTGCCCGAGCGGGTCCGTGCCCTTGTGCCAGCGCGCGCCGGGCGGCGCGGCCGCAGTCGGGTCCGCATTGCGCTGGTCGAGGAGGTGGAAGGTGAGCTTCGCCGTCTGGGTGAGCAGGTCCTTGATCGTGTCCGGATCGTCCACGCCCGGAAGCTGCACGATAATGCGGTCCAGGCCGTGGCGCTGGATCGTCGGCTCGCGAAGGCCGAGCTCGTTCAGCCGGATGCGCAGGATTTCCAGCGTCTGTTCGACCGCCGCGCTCTCGACATCGACGACCACTTCCGAGGGGTATTCCAGCCGCGCCGACCCGGCGTCGTCGATCTCGACGGTCACGAGAGCGTCGCGTTCGGCCACAAGCTGCCGGGCGCGCGCGACATCCCCGGCGTCTCGGAGCGTGAACACCACGGCCCTGTCGCGCACGCCGAGCCCGCGATAGCCGATGCGCTCATCGCGCAGGCTGCGGCGCACATTGTCTTCCACCGCCTCCAGGCGTTCCTTCAGCACGGCGCTCGTCTGCACCTCGATCAGCAGGTGCGCGCCGCCTTGGAGGTCGAGGCCGAGATTGACGGTCTTGTGCGGAATCCAGCTCGGCAGGTTCGTCCCGAGATTGTCCGAGCGCCAGAAATTCGGCGATGCATAAACCAGACCGAGCGCGCAAATCGCCAGGATGACGACGATCTTCCACCTGGCGAAGTAGAGCATTGCAGGCTAGTTGCCCCTGCGGCCGAACAGTCCGCCGAGGAGGCTGCCGGCCCCCGCCTGAGCAGCCGGCGCGGCGGCCTGGGCCTGACCGGGCTTGCTCAGCACATCGGTGATCTGCGAGCGGACCATGCGCACCCGCACGCCCTCCGCTATCTCCACCAGCACTTCATGCTCGTTGCTGACGCGGGCGACGACGCCCATGATGCCGCCGGCGGTCACAACCCTGTCGCCGCGCCGGAGCGCGGCCACGAGCTCGCGATGCGCCTTGGCCTTCTTCTGCTGCGGGCGGATCAGCAGGAAGTAGAACACGACGAAGATGAGGATGATCGGTAACAGGCCGGTCAGCATGTCGCCGCCGCCGCCCGATTGTGCGTAGGCCGGTGAGATCAGCATGGAAGGTCCCTCCGAAAGGACGCGCGACTATAGCCAGAGATGCCGCCTGCGCAAGGGTTGGCCCGGATCAGGCCGAAGGCTCGGCGCCGAGGTCGAAAACGATGCCTTCCAGCTCGGCGCCCGGGGCCGGATAACGCGCCGTCACCAGTTGATCGTGGCCGGGAACGAGCCGGTCGAGCGAGCCGGCCAGCGCCAGGCAGCGCCAATAGCCTTCCACCATCTTCGCGAGGTCGTAGAAGATCGCGAACGGGCGCTCGTCCGTGACTTCCTCGAACAGGTGGACGGCATCGGAGGCAAGCAGGATCCAGCCCCGCCTGCTGTGAACGCGGAGCACCGTCTGGCCGCGCGCATGGCCGCCGATCAGGTGCGATTCGAGGCCGGGGGCGATTTCGACGACCGGGTCCGTGTCGAAACGCATGCGGTCTTCATAGACGAGCTGCACGAGAGCCTGGGTGTCGCGTAGATGGTAGGCGTGGCGGAAGGCCGGATGGGTCATGTCCGGCCCGGTGATCGAGGCCATCTCCTCGGCATGCATGCGGAAGCTCGCTGCCGGATAGTCGGCGAGATTGCCGACATGGTCGAAATGCGCGTGGGTCAACAGCACGTCGGGCGCCGTCTTCGCATCGACGCCGAGCCGGGCCAGCACGGCCGCCGGGTCGTGCAGGAACATCCGCCCGCCCTCGCCGGAAATGTCGGCCTTGAAGCCGGTATCGACGATCCAGGTCCGCCCGGCCCCGGTGATGAGATAGGTGAAGAAGTCGAGGCCGGGGATCGTTTTCGCGGGGTCGCCGCCCATGAAGGTCGAGCCTTCCGGGCGCTCCTTCTGCTCGGCGTAGCGGATGGCGAAGACATCGTAGGACGGCAGGCCGTTCATGCGGGCTTTCTCCGATACTGCTAATGTGCCGCGCCCCGACGGAGGACGGCTCCCTGGCGCACAGTCTAGCACCGACCGTCAGCATTCTGGTCCCGTGTTTCAAGGCCGCCGGGACGATCGTCAAGGCGGTCGGAAGCGCGCTCGCCCAGACGTTCGACGATATCGAGGTGATCCTGGCCTCCGACGACGGCGAGGACTATGCGGCCATGCTGGACTGCGCCGACCCGCGCCTGCGGCAGGTCTCCACGGGGGGAACGGGCAGCGGCGACGGGCCCGCCCGCAATGCCGCGCTGGCCGCGGCGCGGGGACGCTTCATCGCCAATCTCGACGCCGACGACACCATGCGCCCGGAGCGGCTCGCCTTCATGCTGCCCTTTGCGGAGCGCTACGGCGCGGCGGTGGACAACACGGCGCTCTGGATCGGAGGTTGCCTGACGAAGACGGCGTTCCCGGCGGCTCCGGCCGACTTCCGGCTGACGGCCGAGGCGATCCTCGCGCCCCGCCTGCCGATGAACGCGCTTCTTCGCCGCGAGTTCGCCGGCGGGGGCTGGCGCGCCTTCGACTTCTGCAGCGATGTCGTGTTCAACCTCGAAGTGCTGAGCCGCTGCCCGGAATTCCGCGGCCTCGCGCGGACCGGCTACGACTACGTCAAGCGCGACGGCTCGATCACCCAGTCGCCGGACACGGCCGACCGCGCGGCGCGCGGCTATGCCGCAATCATCGCCGCCATCGACGCCGGCGGCCTCGACCTCACGCCCGAAATCGCCGCGGCGGCCCGTGCGGAGTTCGCCGCCAATGCCAGCGCCAACGAGGCGTTCCGGGCGGCCCGGAGCGCCGGCGAAGTCGAGAACCTGGAAGCCTGGCTGGCGTCATGACGGTGGTGCTGGTGACGGGCGCGGCGCGGCGGATCGGCCGCCATCTGGCGCTCGGCTTCGGGCGGGCGGGCTGCTCCGTCGGCATCCACTACAACGGTTCGCGGCCGGAGGCGGAGACGCTTGCGGCGCGGATCGGGCAAGCGGCCCTGCTTCCGGCCGACCTTTCCGAATGGAATGCCGCAGAGGCCCTGATCGCCGGTTGCGAGGCCGCGCTCGGGCCGGTGGACGTGCTCATCAACTGCGCGTCCACCTTCGAGTATGACGACATGGAAACGCTGGAAGCCGGGACCTGGGCGCGCAACATCGCCGTCAACCTGGCGGCCCCGGTCAATCTCATCCGGGCGATCGCCGCGCGCGGCCGGCCGGCCGTGGCTGTCAATTTCCTCGATTTCAAGGTCTGGCGGCCGAGCGCGTCCTTCCTGTCCTATACGCTCGCCAAGACCGCGCTCCAGAACGCCACGACGATGCTGGCGCAGGCGCTGGCGCCGACCGTGCGCGTGAACGCCGTCGCGCCGGGCGTGGTGCTGCCGAGCGGCGGGCAGAGCGCCGACGAATACCGGGCCGTCGTGCGCTCCACCCTGCTGGAGCGCGAGATTGCGCTGGACGACATTTTCCGGGCCGTTCGCTACCTGGTCGAGACGGAGAGCGTGACGGGGGAGACCCTCTATGTTGACGCCGGATTCCGCTTTCAGGACTATGAGGACGTCGAGACGGCGATGATCGAGGAATGACGCGGATCTGGCAGCGTGTGGCCCTCGAAGGCATTGCCGTCGAGGCCAGGGTGGGCATCGCGGACTGGGAGCGCCACCCCGGCAGGCGCCAGCGCCTGCTCGTCGATGTCGAGATGACGCGGCCGGAATGGGAGCCGGCCCGGAGCATCGACGACTGTATCGACTACGACCGCGTCTATCGGCATGTGACCGCCGAGTGGCCCGCCCGCCCGCATACCGACCTGCTGGAAACGCTGGTGGACGAGCTTCTGGAGCTTTGCCTGCAGGACCCGAAGGTCGCCTGGTGCCGCGTCCGCGTGCGCAAGCCCGACGTCTATAACGGGCGCGCCGTGCCGCTTGTCGAGGCCGCGCGGGAGCGATGATTTCCGAAGCGGTCCGGACCGCTCGCACGCTGCCCGGCCTGCTGGACGCCCTCGCCGACAGCGCGCCCGAACACGAATTCCTGGTCTATCGCGGCGAACGCTGGACTTACGGCGCCTTCCGCGACGAGGCCGCCCGGATCGCCGCCGGGCTCCATGCGCACGGCATCCGCCGGGGCGACAATGTCGGCGTGCTGATGGGCAATTGCCCGGAGTGGCTCGCGGTCATGTTCGCGGCGCTTTCGCTGGGCGCGCGCGTGGTGGCCATCAATACCTGGTTCCGCACCCACGAGCTTCGCCATGTCTTCACCAGGGCGGACATCAGGCTGCTGGTCGCCGCCGACCGCTATCTCCGGCAGGACTATCCCGCCCTGCTCCGCGAGGCCGGCGCGTTCGACAAGGTCGGAACCGTCGTCATCCCGGGCGAAACGCCGCCGGGCGCCCTGCCCTGGTCCGTCCTCCGCCGCGAGCCCGGCGCCTTCTCCGGCCCGGAACCGGACGATGTGGCGCAGATCCTCTTCACTTCCGGCACCACCGCCATGCCGAAGGGCGCGCAGCTCACCCATCGCGGCATTATCGAGAACATGCGCCCCATCGGCGAGCGGATGCGCCTCGGGCCGCAGGACCGGGTCTGGCTTGCCATCAATCTCTTCTGGAGCTTCGCTGCCGCCAATGCGCTGGGCGCGGCGCTGACCCACGGCGCGACGATCGTCCTCCAGCACGCCTTCGAGCCGGGCGAGGCGATGGCGCTGATCGAACGGGAACGCTGCTCCGTCTTCTACGGTATGCCCAACATGGCCTATGTGATGTGGGAGCATCCCGACCGGCCGGGGCGGGACCTTTCGTCCCTGCGGACCGGCCTCTCCATCGGCACGCCGGGCGACATGGCGCTGATCGAACGGCTCGGGGTCAAGCGAATCCTTCAGGTTTACGGCCTGACGGAAGCCTATGGGAATTCGGCGGTTTGCGACTATGACGACCCTCTGGAAATCCGGCACACGACATGCGGGTGGCCGCTGCCGGGGCAGGATGTCCGTCTCGTCGATCCCGAAACCGGCCGCGACGGCGCGCAGGGCGAAATCTGGCTGCGCGGACGCAACATGCCGGGCTACTACAACGACCCGGAGCGCGACCGGGAAATCTTCACCGCGGACGGCTGGATGAAGACCGGCGATCTCGCAGCCTGGGACGACGGGGGCCGCCTGCTCTTCCGGGGACGCCTGAAGGAGATGCTGAAATCGGGCGGCATCAACATCGCGCCGCGCGAGATCGAGACATTCCTGCAGGACCGGCCCGGCGTCGCCGAGGCCTATGTCGTCGGCCTGCCGGACGCCGCGAAGGGAGAGGTGCCCGTGGCGGTCGTGGTCGCCGAGCCCGGCGCGTCTCCCGATGCCGAAACGCTGAAACGGGCCTGCCGGGCGGAGCTCGCCGCCTACAAGACGCCGCAGCGCATCGAGATCGTCGAGCGCGCCGCCCTGCCGGTCACGGCCACCGGCAAGGTCCGCAAGCACGAACTCGCAGAGCGGCTGGCCCGGCAGCTATCGTCGAGCCGGTCTGCATGAAGGTCGCAAACTAGCGCGGTAGGCCGGCCAGCCAGTCCGAGAGCGCCTTGCCGATCTCGTCGGGGGAGTCTTCCTGGATGAAGTGGCTGCCCTTGACCTTCGCGACGGTCTGGTTCGGCCAGCCCAGACAGAACTCCCTTTGCGGGCCGGTCAGGATGGCGCCGGGCTCGGCGTCGATGAAGAGCTTGGCGACATCCGAGGACGCCAGCCACTCGGAATAGGCGCGCACGATCCCGACGACATCGGCGGGCTCGCCGGAGATCGGGATCTCGCGCGGCCATGTCAGGGTCGGACGCCGATCCTCTCCCGGTGTCGCGAAGGGCCGGCGGTAAACCGCCATTTCCTCTTCGGATATCTTGCGCAGGATCGAGCCGGGCAGCACGCGCTCGACGAACACGTTCTTCTCCAGCACCATCCCTTCGCCCGCCGGCGAGCGGAAGCCCTGGAACACGGCCTTCGCCGCTTCCGGCCATTCCTCCCAGGTAACGGGCCGGACGAGCGCCTCCATGTAGCAGAAGCCCCGCGTGCGGTCCCGGTGCCGGTTGCCCCAGTCGAAGCCGAGCGCCGAGCCCCAGTCATGGATGACGAACACCGCATTGCCGCCGAGGCCGACGGCGTCCAGAAAACCGTCCAGATAGTCCCGGTGCTCGACGAAGCGGTAGCTGCCGGGTCCGGGATCGTCGAGCTTGTCGCTGTCGCCCATGCCGATCAGGTCGGGCGCCAGGCAGCGGGCCTGTCCGGCGACATGGGGCATGATGTTGCGCCAGAGATAGGAGGATGTCGGATTGCCGTGGAGGAAGACGACGGGGTCGCCCTCCCCCATCTCCACATAAGCCATCCTCTTGCCCTTCACCTCGACGAAGGACTTCGGCAGTTCGGCGGCATTCATCGTCGGTTATT
>JAPOZD010000010.1 GCA_026706245.1 Alphaproteobacteria bacterium | reverse complement strand
CGACCAGCCGGAAGAACGCCTCGCGGCCCCGGTCGGACTTGAGGTCGAGCGTCATGCAGCGCTTGTTGCGGTGCAGGTTCTGGAAGTCGAACCCGTCGCGCGGGCCGCCCATCCCCTCGCCGGCGGTCGGGTCCGGCGGCGCCTCGATCTTGATGACGTCCGCGCCCCAGTCGGCAAGCTGGCGCACGCAGGTCGGCCCCGCGCGCACGCGGGTGAGGTCGAGGACGCTGAAACGCGAAAGCGGCATGCCGGTCGTCGCGGCCATCTCGGGAGTCTCCAACTGGTCGAAAAGGAGGGCGTCTCATTAGCAGCCCCGCCGCCGGCCGTCACGCCGCGGGCCGCGAAAGCAGCGCCATCGGAGGCGGGGCCCGGCAAAAATTTGACATATCATCACACGCCGGCACGGGTCCCGAGCCGGCGGGCCGGGGCGCGAGCCTCGCCGGCCCGCCGGCGCTGCCCTGCCCGCTTGCGCGCGCCCGCGCGGAGGGCTAGGTTGCGCGCCTTCCGGGGGTCCGTAGCTCAGCTGGTTAGAGCGCCGTCTTGACATGGCGGAGGTCACAAGTTCAAGTCTTGTCGGACCCACCATCCCCTTGATCCGATTGGCTTTTTCCTGATGTTCGAAGGCTTCGAGGAGCGGCGGATCGAGGGCGACGGGATCCCGATCCATCTGCGCGTCGGCGGCAGCGGCCCGCCTGTGCTCCTGCTGCACGGCTATCCGCAGACGCATGTCATCTGGCATGAGGTGGCGCCCCGGCTGGCGGCGCGCTTCACCGTGGTCTGCCCCGACATGCGCGGCTACGGGCGGAGCGGCAAGCCCGCGAACGACGCGGAGAACCGGCCCTATTCCAAGCGGGCGATGGCGGCGGACATGGTGCGCGTCATGGAGCGCCTCGGCCATGAGCGCTTCTGCCTTGCGGGGCACGACCGGGGCGGGCGCGTCGCCTACCGCCTGGCGCTCGATCACCCGGAGCGGGTCGCCCGCATCGCGGTGCTCGACATCGTGCCGACGCTCGAGCAGTTCGAGCGGCAGGGGCAGCGCGGCAGCCTGGATTCCTTCCACTGGTTTTTCCTCGCCCAGCCCGCGCCCTTCCCGGAGACCATGATCGGGCGCGACCCGGACTGGTTCCTGAAGAGCATGACGGGGCGCTGGTCGGGCAGCGACTGCTTCGCGCAAGCGGCGATGGCGGACTATCTGGCTGCCTTTCGCGACCCCGAGACGATCCGCGCGACCTGCGACGACTACCGCGCCGGTGCCACCATCGACTGCGAGCTCGACGCCGCCGACCGCGCGGCGGGCCGGCGCATCGCCGCGCCGCTGCTGGCGCTCTGGGGCGCGAAGGGGCGCCCGCACAAGCGCGAGTCGGTGCTCGAAACCTGGCGCCTCTGGGCGGACCGGGTCGAGGGCGAGGGCCTCGCCTGCGGTCATTTCCTGCCGGAGGAGATGCCGGCGGAGACCGCGGCGCGCCTCGAAGCCTTCTTCTCGCTGGCCTGAGCGGCCGGGCGCTGCTATAGATGCCAGCGGAGACCGGCGGCGGGCGGACCCCTCGCCAACCCGGTCAGGTCCGGAAGGAAGCAGCCGTAACGAGTTTCCGGTCCGGGTCGCCTGCCGGCCTCCGCTTTTCCAAAAGGTCAGGGCGAACGGCGCCTGCCGATGGGCTAGACTGCCGGCAATGAGCGAGACCGCCGCCGCCTATCGGGTGCTGGCCCGCAAATACCGGCCTGCCGCCTTCGCCGACCTCATCGGCCAGGAAGCGCTGGTGCGTATCCTCACCAATGCGATCCGGGCCGGCAGGATCGCGCATGCCTTCATGCTGACGGGCGTGCGCGGCGTCGGCAAGACGACTACGGCGCGCATCCTCGCCCGCGCGCTCAACTGCCTCGGCCCCGACGGCAGCCGCGACGGGCCCGCGGAAGAGCCCTGCGGCGTCTGCGAGGCCTGCACGGCAATTGCCGCCGACCGCCATGTCGATGTCATCGAGATGGACGCGGCCTCGCATACCGGCGTGGACGATGTGCGCGAGATCATCGAGGCGGCGCGCTACCGCCCGGTCTCGGCGCGCTTCAAGGTCTATATCGTGGACGAGGTCCACATGCTCTCGCGCCAGGCCTTCAATGCGCTGCTGAAGACGCTGGAGGAGCCGCCGGGGCATGTGAAATTCGTCTTCGCGACGACCGAGATCCGCAAGGTTCCGGTCACGGTGCTGTCGCGCTGCCAGCGTTTCGACCTGCGCCGTGTCCCGGTCGAAATGCTGGAGGCGCATTTCGCGGGCGTGGTCGCGCAGGAAGGCGCGGAGATCGAACCGGAGGCGCTGGCGCGGATCGCGCGGGCCGCCGACGGCTCGGTGCGGGATGGCCTCTCCATGCTGGACCAGGCGATCGCCGAGGCCGATGGCGGCAGGATTGTGGCCGACGCCGTGAACGAGATGCTGGGCCTCGCCGACCGGCTGGACATCTACGACCTGTTCGAGGCGCTGATGCGCGGCGAGCCGGCCGCCGCGCTCACCCGCTTCGACGAGATGTACCGGGCAGGCGCCGACCCGGGTCTCGTGCTGCAGGACATGGCGGAACTGGTGCACCGGCTGACCCGCGCGAGCGTCGTGCCGGCAGAGGCGGACGACGCCGCGCTGCCGGAAGCCGAGCGGGTGCGCGGCCGCAGGCTTGCCGGGGCGCTGTCCCTGCCGGCGCTCACCCGCGTCTGGCAGCTCGTGCTGAAGGGCATCCAGGAGGTGAACGCCGCGCCCTCGGCCAAGCCGGCCTTCGAGATGGTGCTGCTGCGCATCGCCTATGCCGCCGGCCTGCCGACGCCGGCCGAGGCGATAGCCGAGCTCCGCTCCGGCGCGCCAGCCGCGGCAGCTCCGCAGGCGCGGGCCAGGCCGGCGCCGTCCGCCGGTCCGCCGCCGCCAACCGAAGAAGACATGGCGGACGCCGTGGCCGCGGAACCCGCCCCGGAAGCCCCGGCGCCTCCGGCGGCGGCGGAAACGGTCGAGCTTGCGGATTTCGACGCCGTGGCGGCGCTGTTCGAGGAACGGCGCGAGCCGCGCCTCCATTCGCATCTGGTCCGCGACGCGCATCTCGTCTCCTTCGAGCCGGGCCGTATCGCGCTCAGGCTCGGCGAGCGGGCGCCGTCCGATTTCACCGCCGAAGTCGCCAGGCGCCTCACTCGCTGGACCGGTGCGCCCTGGACGGTTTCGGCGGTCGAGGAAGGCGGCGGCGCCACGCTCGCCGAACAGCATGAGGACGCCCGGCGCGACCTGTTCGAGCGCGCGCGCCAGCATCCGCTCGCGCAGCGCACGCTGGAGATATTTCCCGATGCCGCCATCGCCGATATCCGCCCGATCCAGCCGGGCGAGGCGCTGGCGGAGCCTCCCGAGGAACAGGATGACGAGCGATGAAGAACCTCGCCAGCATGATGAAGCAGGCCCAGGAAATGCAGCAGAAAATGGCCGAGATGCAGGACGCGCTGGCCGGCCATGAAGTGGTCGGGCGGGCCGCCGCCGGCATGGTCGAGGTGCGGATGAACGCCAAGGGAGAGCTGCTCGGCCTCAGGATCGACCCGAGCCTGATCGACCCGGCCGAGGCCGAGGTGATGGAGGACCTGATTACGGCCGGCTTCAACGATGCCCGCGCCAAGGCCGAAGCGCATGCGCGGGAGGAAATGCGCAAATTGACCGGAGGGCTGGAGCTGCCGCCCGGCTTCAGCCTGCCGTTCTGACATGCCGCCCGGCGACCTGGAGACGCTGATCCGCCTGCTCGCCCGCCTGCCGGGACTCGGGCCGCGGTCGGCCCGGCGCGCCGCGCTGCATCTCGTCAAGCGGCGCGAGGGCCTGATGGTGCCGCTCGCCCGCGTGCTGGAAGCGGCGTCGGAGTCGATTGCGGCCTGCTCCGAATGCCGCAATCTCGACACGACCGATCCCTGCGGCGTCTGCGCCGATCCGTCGCGGGACCCCGCCGCGCTCTGCGTCGTCGAGGATGTGTCCGACCTCTGGGCGCTGGAGCGCACGGGCGCGTTTCGCGGGCGCTACCATGTGCTGGGCGGCGTTCTTTCCGCCCTTGACGGCGTCGGGCCGGAGGAGCTTGGCATCGCCGCGCTCGTTGCGCGCGCGCGCGCGCCCGGCATTACCGAAGTCGTGCTGGCGACCGGCGCCACCGTCGAGGGCCAGACCACCGCCCATTACCTCGCGGAGCGCCTCGGCGATTGCGGCGTGTCCGTCACGCGCCTCGCCCATGGCGTGCCGGTCGGCGGCGCGCTCGACTATCTGGACGACGGCACGCTCACCACCGCGCTGCGCGCCCGCCGGCCGCTGTGACGCGCCGGTCCGGCAAGCGCCGCGTCTCCTTATGTAAACGATTAGGCATGCCTTTCGCGCACGCCCGATATGTCGTATCCGGCATGCGGTGAACGTCACGCGCCGGCGGGGACCGGCAGAATGGATCGGGGGATGCGAGGGGGCTTTGTCCGGACGGGACTCGGCGCGGCGCTGGCAGGCTGCGCCTTCGCACTGGTCGCCGCGTGCTCGGCAGCGGCGCCGGTGGCTCCACCGCCTGTGCCGAGCGAAGCCCACGCGGCACGGAAAGCCGCGAATGGCATTCTGGGCGACGCCGAATGGCAGCACTTCCGGGCCGCGCTCGATGCCGCCGCGCGCGGCGAGTGGCGGCAAGGCGGAGCGCCGGCTGGGAGAAGCGCGGCTCCGGCTGATGCAGCGCAGGCGCGGCGTGGACTGAGCGATCCGGCAGGTGCCGGATCGCTTGCGCAACCATCCAGGCCTCGTGTTCGAGCGGATACGCTGGCGCCGGCTCGCCGGCAAGCATGCGGGCGCGCGCGAACTGCTCCTCGACCGGCCAGCGGAACTCGTCCGCCCCGGCAAATGGTGGCCCGAGCAGAGCTACCAGATCCGCGAAGCGATAGAGCGCCGCCTGTTCGGCCGGGCCTACGCCATCGCGTCCAAGCACGGGCAGACCGCGAACCGCCCGTTCTCGGAGGCCGAATGGCTCGCGGGCTGGCTGGCGCTCCGCTTCCTGAACCGGCCCGGCGATGCCGCGAAGCACTTCCAGGCCATGTACGACCGGGTGCGCTTCCCGATCAGCCGCGCCCGCGCCGCCTACTGGTCCGCCCGCGCTGCTGAGGCGGCCGGCGACCGGGACCGGGCAACGGAGTGGTATCGGCGCGCGTCCGGCCATCCCACGACGTTCTATGGGCAACTGGCCGGCAAGACCCTCGCGCTCGAACACCGCTTCCCGGCCGGGGAGCCCGCCGTCGCGCCCGAGGGGCGGGAACGGTTCGAGGCGAGGCCGCTCGTTCGGGCGGCGCGCCTGCTGGGCGAAGCCGGCGACTTCGAGACCATGCGGACCTTCGTCACCCATCTGAGCCGGAGCGCGCAGACACCCGGCGAGCACCTGCTGGTCAGCCGGCTGGGGCTGGCCTACGGGGCGCCGCATATCTCGGTCAGCGCGGCGAAGCGGGCCTGGCGCAACGGCGTCCCGCTCATCGCCGAGGCCTATCCGCTGGCCTTCGGCAAGGCCGATACCGCCCGTGCGCCCGATGCGCCGGAGCTCGCCCTGCTGCTGGGCCTTGCGCGGCAGGAAAGCGAGATGGACCCTCATGCACGCAGCCGGTCCGGCGCCGTGGGCCTGATGCAGCTGCTGCCCGGCACCGCCCAGGAGGTTTCCCGCAGGCTCGGCCTCGCCTACAGCCGCTCCCGCCTCAGGGAGGACCGGGGCTATAACATCACGCTCGGCAGCGCCTATCTGGCCGAACTGCTGGAGGCCTTCGAGGGCGACCGGGCGCTCGCTCTCGCCGCCTACAACGCCGGCCCGAACCGCGTCCGGCAATGGCTTCGCACCTTCGGCGACCCGCGCCGCGGCGAGGTCGATCCCATCGACTGGATGGAGCTCGTGCCCTTCGCCGAAACCCGCAACTACATCCAGCGCGTGCTCGAAAGCACCGAGGTTTACCGCCACAGGCTGAAAGGACCTCCGGATACCGCAAGCGCCCCGGCTGCGGTCCGGACTGCCGCCATCGACTGAGGCCGCGCGCTCAAATCGTCACCACCACCTTGCCGGTGGCCTGGCGTCCGGTCAGGCGGCGGATGGCTTTCGGCACGTCTTCGAGGCCCCAGGTTTCGGTCACGCGGGGCGCGACCTTGCCTTCGCGGTACCAGGCGGCGAGCTCGTCCATGCTGCGGAGCAGCAGGTCGGGGCGCTCGCGGCGGAAATAGCGCATGGAGGAGCCCATGGCCGAGCGGTGCTTGACCAGAAGCCGGTTGGCCGGGATGCGCGGCACGCCCGCCACGAAGCCGATCAGCAGGATGCGCCCGCCCCAGGCGAGCGAGGAGAGCGCCTCGTCGAACAGCGGCCCGCCGACCGGATCGTAAACCACATCGACGCCCTGCCCGTCCGTCAGCGCGGCGACCCGCTCCTTCAGGCTTTCCGCGCTGTAGTCAATGCCCTCGTCCGCACCGTGCCGGGCGGCGAGCGCCAGGCGCTCAGGGCTGCTCGCCGCCGCGATCACCTTTGCGCCGAGCGCCTTGCCGCATTCCACTGCCGCCAGGCCGACGCCGCCGGCCGCGCCCAGCACCAGCATGGTCTCGCCCGCCTTCAGATCCGCCTGCCAGCGGACCGCGACATGGGAGGAGACCCAGGCGGTCGGGAAGGCGGCGGCCTCCACGTCCGTCATGCCCTCCGGGACGAGGAAGGCTTCCGTCTCGCGCGCAATGGCGGTCTCCGCATAGCCGCCCCACCAGAGGATCGCCATGACCCGGTCGCCCACCGCCAGCCGCTCGCAGCCAGGGCCGAGCGCCACGACCTCGCCCGCGACCTCGAGCCCCGGCGCGAAGGGATGTGCCGGGCGAGTCTGGTAGTTGCCGGCGATCATGATCGCATCGGCGAAATTGACGCCCGCCGCCGCGACCCGGATCGCGACCTCGCCCTCGCCCGGCTCAGGCTCCGGCATGTCGCGGACTTCGAGGCTCTCGACCTCGCCCCAGGCGGAGCAGACAGCGGCGCGCATGCGTTATGGATTCCTTGACGGCGGAGACAGGAGCCCGGAGTTTAGCGCCTTCCGCAGACGGAGCCAGTCGATGCTCGACGATGCCGCCCTCGACCTGATTTTCCGCAAGGCCCGCACCCACAATGCCTGGCGCGACCGCCCGGTGACGGATGACGACATCCGCCGGATTTACGAGTTGATGAAATGGGGGCCGACCAGCGCCAACATGTCCCCGGCCCGCTTCGTCTTCGTCCGCTCGCGCGAGGCCAAGGAGAAGCTTGCCCCGGCGCTTTCCTCCGGTAATCTGGAGAAGACCATGGCTGCGCCGGCAACCGCGGTGATCGGCTACGATGTGCGCTTCTTCGAGCGTATGGACTACCTCTTCCCGCATGACGACTTCATGGCCAATCTCTACCGCGACGACCCGGTGGCGGCGGAGGAGGCGGGCTTCCGCAACGCTACGCTCCAGGGCGCCTATTTCATGATCGCGGCGCGCGCGCTCGGCTTCGACATCGGGGCCATGTCCGGCTTCGACAAGGACATCGCGACCGCCGCCTTCTTCGCCGGCACGAGCGTCAAGGCGAACTTCCTCTGCAATATCGGCCACGGCGACGAATCGGTGCTGTTTCCGCGCCATCCGAGGCTCGTTTTCGACGACGCCTGCCGCTTCGCCTGAGCATCCGCAGGCTACGCCTTCGGCCCGATGAGCAGGTTGCCGTAGCGGTCCACCTCGGCCCGAAAGCCCGGATGGATCAGGGTGGTGGAGTCCATTTCCTCCACGATGGCGGGTCCCTCGACCACACCGCCGGCGGGAAGCCGGTAGCGGTCATAGCTCGGGCAGTCGGTAAAGCCGCCGGCCTCGGCGAAATAGACCTGGCGCAGGGCACGCATGGCGGAGGCCACATCGCCGCCGCCTGCGGGAAGCGCCCGCAGGTTCGGCTTCGCAATCCTGCCGACGGCCGTCAGCCTGAGGGTGACGAACTCCACCGGCTCGCCCGGCGCCGCGAAGCCGTAGGCGCGGTCATGCTCCCGGTGGAACGCCTCAAGCATCGAGTCGAGCGCGTCCTCGACATTTCCCTGCCCGAACGGGATGGAAAGCTCGTAGCTCTGGCCGACATAGCGCATGTCCACCAACCGCTCGAAGCCGATATTCGCCTCAGCCGTTCCCTCGGCGAGCAGGGCCCGGCGCCCCTCCGTCTCCATCTCGCGGTAGCGCCGATTCACCAGCGCCGTGTCGAGCCCGTCCGTGCGCTCGATCAGCGTCGCGGAGTAGTCGTGCTTGATGTCGGTGACCAGCAGGCCCATGGCCGAGGTGGTGCCGGGGCTCATCGGCACGAGGACGGTGGGGATGTCGAGCTCCTGGGCAAGGCGGTTGGCGTGCATCGGCCCGGCGCCGCCGAAGGCCACAAGCACGAAGTCGCGCGGGTCGTAGCCCCGCTGCACCGAGATCCGCCGGAGCGCGCCGACCATCGCGTTGTTGGCGATCTCCACGATGCCGAGCGCTACTTCCACCACATCCAGCCCGAGCGGATCCGCGCATTTCTCCTTGACGGCCTTCCATGCCGCGTCCTCGTCCAGGCGCATCTCGCCGCCGAGGAAGTGGTCCGGGTCGAGGCGCTTCAGGATGAGGTTCGCATCCGTGATCGTCGGCTCGGTCCCGCCCTTTCCGTAGCAGGCGGGCGCCGGGTCGGCGCCGGCGCTTTGCGGCCCTACCCGGAGCACCCCGCCCGAATCCACCCAGGCGATGGAGCCGCCGCCCGCACCGATCTCGACCAGGTCGATCACCGGCGTGCGGATGGGATAGCCCGCCCCCTTGGCGCCGTGCTCGGCCCGCGCGGCCGTGCCGACCTCGTATTCCTTGGTAATGCCCGGCGCGCCGTTTTCGACCAGCCCGGTCTTGGCCGTGGTGCCGCCCATGTCGAAGGACAGGATGTTGTCGAAGCCGAGCATGTCGCCGAGATAGGCGGAGACGATGACCCCGGCAGCGGGGCCCGATTCGACCATAAACACGGGCTTCGTGCGCGCGGCCTCGAAGGTGAGCACGCCGCCGCTCGACTGCATGACGAGAAGCCGCCCTTCGAGTCCCACGTCCCGCAGGCGCGCTTCGATGCTGGAGAGATAGCGCTCGACGATGGGCCGGACGCCGGCATTGATGAGGGTCGTGCTGGCCCGGAAATACTCGCGGAACTCCGGCGCTACCTCCGAGGAGAGCGAGACCAGCGCTTCCGGGAACACCTCCTCCACGATCTCGCGCGTGCGCCGCTCATGCTCCGGATTGCGGTAGGCATGGAGATAGCAGACGCCGAGCGCCTCCACACCTTCCTCCCTGAGCGTCCGGGCCGCCTCGGCGACGGCCTGCTCGTCGAGCGGCGTCACCACGGCTCCGGCTGCATCAAGCCGTTCCGGGATGCCGAAGCAGAGATAGCGCGGCGCCAGCGGCCGCGGCTTCTCGAACAGAAGGTCGTAGAGCGAGGGCCGAATCTGGCGCTGGATCTCCAGCATGTCCCGGAAGCCGTCGGTGGTGATGAAGCCGGTGGGCGCGAGCTTCCCCTCGATGATGGCATTGGTGGCCACGGTGGTCCCGTGGACGAGATAACCCACATCCGCTGCTCCGATGCCCGCCTCGCCGAGAATGCGTTCGACCGCCGCCAGGAAGCCCTGCGAGGGGTCGGCGGGGGTCGAGGGGACCTTTGCGATCCGGGTCCCGCCCGTCTCCTCGTCGATGAGGATGCCGTCGGTGAAGGTCCCGCCGACATCGATGCCGAGGCGATAGCGGCGCGTCATCGGGCGGCGGCTTCGCGCGCCTGTTTCCGGCAGCGCGCCGTTTCGGCCTCGTCCACCGTCCAGGAGCGGGTATCGACGGCGACCCTGTAGGTCTCGCGGGCGCGTTCGGCGGAGACCTTGCCCTCGCGCACGTCGCGGAGCACGAGCGCCGGATCGCGTTCTTCCGGCGGCCCGTAGCCGCCGCCGCCGCAGGTCCGGTAGCTGATGACGTCGGCGGGCTTGAGGTCCACGGTGGTCTTGGAGCCGAGCTCGCGGGCCTCGCCGTCGGGGTTCAGGATGTAGGAGGCCTTGCGCCCGTCCTCTCCCCCGAACAGCCCCCACGGCCCCCAGCGGTCCCGATCGGCGAGGATGGTGAAGGTCACCTCATGGTCGTCGAAGCGGTAATCGCGGCGCACGCCGAGGCCGCCCCGGCGCCGGCCGGCGCCCTCGGAATTCTCTACCAGCTCGTAGCGCAGGATGCGCACGGGATAGTTGATCTCCGTCTCCTCCAC
>JAPOZD010000039.1 GCA_026706245.1 Alphaproteobacteria bacterium | reverse complement strand
GCCCGCATGGAAGACTATGCCCGCATCGTGACCGGCGCGGCGATGCTGGCGGAGGACATGGAGCTTCCCGCCGGCCTGCGGGCGTTCGTGGAGGAAGTCCGGCGCCGGGATGCGCAGGTGATCGCGGAGCGGAAGAGCGGGTTCGCGTTCCTGCGCAGGGCGGAGATGCACTGCCGGGGCTGGCCGCTGCTGAAATGGGCGGCGGCGAAGCGGGGGCGGCCGCTCGCCGCGCTACCGGAGCATGCGGCCTGGCTGGCCGACAGCGAGGTGCTTGCCGGGACGGGAGAGCGGCTTCAGGCGGCGGGCGGCAGAAGCATCGCCGGAAGGATCGCAGCCGCGCTCCGGCGCCTGGTGCGGAGCCGGGACCTCGACGAGGCGGAGCGGTTCAGGGCAGCGGCGGCGCGGTACGAGACGGAGGCGCGGGCGGCAGGCCTCGATCCCCGGGCCATGGCCGGCGCCGAAGCGCTCGTGGCGTGGGCGCGGCGGCTCAGGGGCCGGAGCGAGTTGCCGGAGTCCGTGCGCCCCGCCGTCGAGGCCTGGTGCGCGGCGGACGCGGAACCCGGTCCCGCGTCCGAAACGCGCCGCCGGGAAACCTCACCGACGCCCGATGACAGGAAGGCTGCGCTGGAAGTCGAAGCGTTCCTGGTGGACTGCGACGGTCTCCTGTTCGCTGTCGGCCTTGGGAAGGCGGCGGAACCGGACCCCTGGGACGAACGGGCGGAGATGCTTCGCGAGCAGGGGCTCAGAATGCTCGGCGACGGCCCGGGCGCGAAGCTCGACGATCCGCTGCGTATCCGCCTTGCGCATGTCGAGGCCGACCGCGCGCGGGTCCGCGAAGCGGTGGACAGGATCGCAGAGGCAGCGCTGCAGCGCCGCTCGGAGGAGTTCATGGCGCTTGGACACCTTGTCCGGCGGCTCTACCGGGAGGCGAGGTCCGATCCGGTCGATGTCGAGGAATGGGCTACGCTCCGGGACCGGGCGGAGGCGCTGCGCGGCGAGCCCGGCCTGTCGCCCTCTGTGGAACGCGCCGTGCGCTGGGTGCGGGAGCGGGACGCCCGCGCCAGGGCCGGGACCCGGCCAGTCGAGGCGTTCCTGGAAACCGGCGGCGCGCATTGGCGGCAGCGGGAAGCAATCGAGGAGACGGCCCGCTCGCGGGGCGTCGCGCCGGTGTCGCTGGAGGAAACGGCGGCTTGGCAGGACGGTTGCGCCGGTATCCGCGACGCCGGGCGGCGCCTGCTTGGCGAGACCGGCGGCGATGAGGCGGAGGCCCGGGCCGCCCGCCGTCTTGCCGACATGCCCCGCCTGCGGGGCCGGGTGCGGGAGGTCCTGGACCGGCTGGACGCGGCTGAGGCGCAGGACCGAAGAGACCGGTTCGAGGCGCTTGCCGACGAGGTCGAGGCGCAGGCCGTCGAGCGGGACGCGCTGGCGCTTCATGCCGATGGCTATGCGGGCGCAACGGCGCTCGCGGAGGAACTGCAGAGCTCGGAGGCGCTGCCGGAACTGCTCCGGCAGAGGGTCGAGGGCTGGCTCGCCCGCGACCGCCAGTGGCAGGAGGAACTGGCGTCGGTCGTCCGGCTTGCGGGCACAACCGCGAAATCGACCAATCCGGCCGCGCGCCGCGAGGCCGCTGGCCGGCCTGCGGTGGCGGAGGCCATCCGCCGCGAGATCGCCTGGCTCGCGCGTCTGCCGGAACCCGGACGCACCATTCGCTGGATCGGGGAGGAGCCGCTCGTTCCGGGCGATCGGGTTCGCGTCGCTGAGGGCGAGCACATGGTCGAGGCCGTCGTAATCTCCGCAGGAGCGGCCGGCGGCATGCGCCCCGACGACGCGATACAGCTGCTGATCCTGTGGCCCGGGGCTGAGGACGCGCCGCCCCGGCCCGGGATCGTCATTCCCTATGATGCCGGGTATCTCGCCAGGTCCGGTTGCG
The DNA here is from genome assembly GCA_026706245.1 of Alphaproteobacteria bacterium. Classification (GTDB taxonomy): domain Bacteria; phylum Pseudomonadota; class Alphaproteobacteria; order Bin95; family Bin95; genus Bin95. The sequence continues at coordinate 8,406 of JAPOZD010000039.1, read as the reverse complement.
TCCGCGCCGCCTGGGCCGACGAGGGACTGCGGGAGCTGGAGTTGGCCCGGCATGAGTCCGTTCCAACAGCCTTCTACCGGCTGCCCTGCACGGAACCGGTCCGCGGCGACCGCATCGCCTGGACCGAGGACGCCGGCGAAGGCCGTGTCCGCACGGTCGAGGCGCAGGTAACGGCGCGCGTCGACGACATCCTCTACGGCAGCCCCAGACTCCGGCTCAAGGTCATCAACGCCTCTGGGCCCGGCGCGCCCGAGCCGGGCGGCGATATCGAGAGGATGGCCGCCGCCGTCGCCGCGCGCGGCTGTTTCCGCGCCGAATGGAGCGACGAGGCCCGGCGTGGGCGTATCCTCAACCCTCCGAAGCCTGTACAGGCGCCCCGGCAGGCGCAGCAACAGGAGCAGTCACAGCGCATCGACCGCTCCGAAGGCCGAGGAATGTCTCCGTGAGACTCCCCGGCCGGGTGCTTTCCCATCTCGCCAGCGGAACGAACCCGATGCCGGACGAAGGGCGTATTTCCAGCGCGTTCGGAGGACAGCAACGTACCCTTTCCCGGCGAGCGGCTTCAGACGAGCGTTTCCGCGCCCTGGGGCGCAGGAACCTCCATGAACGGCATCGAAGCTGCGCAGAAAGAGCTCAACACCGCAAAACCTGGGCTGAACCGCTCCTCGGTCGCCTCTCGTCGAATCGCTGGGAAATGTCGAAGAACGAGCGCGACGCGGCCCTCGACTCGGGCCCTGCATCACGCGCTCGGGCGATTTCTTGCCGCAATGATTGCGCCCGATACCGCCGAAAGCGGTTGAACCGGGGTTTTCGGGCGGCGTATCGTCGGCCCGACCGTCGCTTTGGCGTTATCCGACTGAGATAAGGAAACAGGGATGAAGGTATATTTTGCCCCCGGATCGCGCGCGGTCCGCACAGTCTGGCTCCTGGAGGAAATCGGCAAGACCTACGAGCTGGTGCGGTTCACGCTCGGCCAAAAGGAAATGCGGGGCCCCGAATACACCAGGATCAACCCGAACGGCCGCGTGCCGACTCTGGTTGACGGCGACACCACCGTCACGGAAAGCACGGCCATCGCGCAGTATCTGGGCGCAAAATACGCGCCGGAACTGACCCCAGGCCCGGACGCGGCGAATTTCGCAGCCTACCTTCAATGGCTCAATTATGCGGAAGGTATGATCATGCCGCCGATTAACAATTATGTGGTCGAGACGATCCTGCTTCCACCGGAGCGCCGAAACGATGAACTGGCAGCGCGCGCGCTGAAGCTGCTGAACCGGACGCTTGGCGCCACCGAGGCGCATAAGGAGGGGCGGGATTTCCTCGCGGGCGACTTCACCGTCGCGGACACGGTTACCGGCCATGCCGTCATCATGTCCCGCCGTCTCGGCGCCGACTTCAGCCAATGCCCGAACCTTGCCGCCTATGCCGACCGGCTCGAAGCCCGGGAGGCTTTCAAGGCTGCAGACTCGGCCTGACGGGCCGAAGACCGCTCCCCCCAACCGCCGCTCTCCGGTCTCAGGGCCCGACCTTCGGATACGATTGGCGTTCGGCGGTGCATAGTCTCCGCGCCAAGATCGTCGTTGACGCCAAAGGCCGCGCTGATCGACAGGTTGCGGCGGCGCCGGTCTGGTGCGCCAGAAAATCGTCGAATTCCATCTGGCATGACGCTACGGTGTTACCTTGTAACAGACAGGATCGCGAGATGGCCCAGACTATTCCCGTAACCGTGTTGACCGGATTTCTCGGCAGCGGCAAGACCACCCTGCTCAACCGCATTCTGACCGAAAACCACGGCCAGCGCATTGCCGTGATCGAGAACGAGTTTGGCGAGATCGGCGTCGATCAGGATCTGGTGATCAACGCCGACGAAGAAGTCTTCGAGATGAACAACGGATGCATCTGCTGCACCGTGCGGGGCGACCTGATCCGGATCCTCGGCAACCTGATGAAGCGGCGCGACAAGTTTGACCGGATCCTCGTGGAAACCACTGGCCTGGCTGATCCGGGACCGGTAGCGCAGACGTTCTTCGTCGACGACGATACCCGGGAGTCCTTCGACCTCGACGGCGTCATAACCATGGTCGATGCGAAACATGCCGAGCTGCACCTGGATGACAGCGACGAAGCCATGGCGCAGATCGCTTTCGCCGATGTGCTTCTGATAAACAAGATCGACCTGGTCGATGCCGAGGCGGTCGACACGCTGGAGCGCCGGCTCAGGTCGATGAACGCCATGGCGCGGATCGAACGGGTCCGGATGGCCGACGCGCCCATGGAGCAGGTGCTCGATGTCGGCGGCTTCGATCTTCGCCGCGCCCTCGACCTCAAGCCGGGCTTCCTCGAACCGGAATATCCGTTCGAGTGGGGCGGCGTGCTGCAACTCGACGGCAAGGCGACATTCAGGCTCCGGAACGGCCCCGACCCGGCCATGTCGGCGGTGCTGGAGCCCATCTGCGCGGCGACGCCGGAGGCCCTGAAGGAAACGGCGGAACGGGTCTTCACCCGGTTCTCCGCGCCCGCCGAGATGCTGCAACCGGGCGCCACCTTCCCGCCGGGCGAAACAGTCCGGACGCTGGCGCTCACCGGCGCCGATCGCTACGACTTCACGCTTGCCGTGGACCGGCCGGGACTCTACGCGCTGTTCACGGAGCACCTGCCGGAGGAGTTCGACGCCGGCTTCTTCGATGCCGCCGGCGCGAAAATGGACCTTGCTGCGGAGCATGTCTTCAACCCGGAGCACGAGCATGACGACACCGTTCGTTCGGTTGCGCTCGAACTCGACGGCGCGCTCGACGGGTCTGCGCTCAATGCCTGGCTGAGCCGGTTGCTGCAGACCCAGGGCCCCGACATCTTTCGCATGAAGGGGATCCTGGCGATCGAGGGCGAAGACAGGCAGTTCGTGTTCCAGGGCGTGCATATGCTGTTCGACGGGCAGCCCGGCGACCCCTGGGGCGACAGGCGCCGCTCCAGCCGGCTGGTTTTCATCGGCCGCGATCTGGACGAGGTGGAGCTGGAACGGGGATTGCGCGCGTGCCTGGCGGCATAAGAGCGGCCGCCGGCGCGGCGGCCATGCGTGCCTGTCCGGGCCGGTCGGTGCGCCGCGGCCGGCGTTGAACGGCTTCAGGCTGGACCACTGGGTCGTTGACGCGCCGCTGACCGGCGTTTGCGTTGAGCGCGGCGGGCGCTATGCGGCCTTCGCCGGCGGGGACGGGTGCGTTCGCATTGCGGACCTCCGCGAACGGGAACCGTCCCTTTCAGCTTGGTCGCTGACCCGGGGCGCTGTCCTGGCGCTGGCCCCCGATTGCCGCGAGCGCGGATTCCTGTGCGGGGCCGATGACGGCGCCGTGTACCGGGTTCACGCCACGGACGGACCGGGGGAGCTGGTGCGGCTCGCCCGGTACTGGCCCGATCGGCTCGCCTCGCACCCATGCGGTCTGAGCGCAGTCTCGGACGGTGTGCGAGTCCGGCTGCTGGACGCCGGGGGACGGGAGGTTGCGGAACTCGGGGGACATCCAAGCACCGTCGCCGGCCTGGCTTTCGACAGCAGCGGCCGGCGTCTGGCCGTTTCGCACTACAATGGGGCGAGCCTTTGGTCGCTGAACGGGCAGCACAGCGCGCCGCAACGCCTGCACCACCGGGGTTCGCACCTCGATCTCAGCTGGAGCAGGGACGAACGGTTTGTAGTAACGGCCACCCAGGAAAAGACGCTGCATGCATGGGACCTCGTTTCCGGGCAGGACGCCAGCCTCGGTCCCTGCATCAACAAGGTCAAATCGATCGGCTGGAGCGCCGACGGCACCTGGCTGCTCGCATCCGGGGCCGACACCGTGAGCGGCTGGCCGTTCTCCGACGGCCGCCTGCCGTCGCCGGCCCCGCGAATGCTGGGACGCTACAGCGAACATCTGGTCGCCAGGGTGTGCGCCAACCCGCGCCTTGCCCTGGCGGCCGCCGGATACAATGACGGCGGTCTCGAACTGGTGAGCCTGGCCCCGAGGCCGCGAAGACGCAGCCTCGCGGCCCGGCCGGGCAGCCCCGTCGCGGACCTCGCATGGTCCCCGGAGGGGAACTGCCTGCTGGGCGGCGACTCGGACGGGCGATTGTTCGCCTATCGCTTCGATACCGACTCGCTCGCCCGTCTGGCCCGCGCCGACTGAGGCGTTCTAGACGACTGCGATCGGGTTGCCCGGCGAGCCCGTGGCCCCCTTGATCGGCAGCGTGGAGAAGATGAAGGCGAACTTGTAAACGCCGTCGGCGGCCAGATGGTCGAGGCGCACATTCTCGAGAATGTGGATGCCGTTCTTGGTCAGGAAGATCTGGTGCACCGGAAACGCCAAGTTCGGATCCGGATTGGGCACGCACTCGATGGCCCAACAGTCGGCGGCGCCGACCGAAATTCCCTTGGCCGCCAGCCACTCCCCTGCGCCCACGCCGATTCCGGGCTCACCGGAATTGAAGCGGGCATTGTCCTTCATCCACAGGTTTTCGCCCCATCCCGTGCGCCACAGCGCGGCGCAGCCCTCGGTGATGTCATCCTCGGTCATACCCTGGCGGTCCAGGCAAGCCTTCAGGTCGGCGACGGTGATCTCCTCGCCCTTGTCCAGCATGCGCCCCTTCAGACCCATGACATCGAACAGGACCCCGCGGCAGAAGAACGGCTTGACATGCTCCATGCCGAGCTTCTGCAGCCCGTAGGCGCCGGCAGTGGAGCCTGCCTCGCTGTCGTTGTTGTGCAGGTCTCTCGTGGTGAACCCGTTGTAGAACATCTCTTGAGAGAGGTCGCCGGCTTCGCCGACCCGTGCGCCGATATGGGCAAGCCCGTCGAACTGGGTGCCGACCTGGCCGATTTCAGTGGTCAGGATCTCATCGTGCCAGATGACCTGGTTCTTGCCGTACGCGCCGCCGGTCGGCGCGCCCGGGATGCGCAGCGCGAACACGCGCTGGCCGAACAAGGGCATGCCGTACTCATAGACCCGGCCCAGGCTGTACACCTTGCCGGTCTTGATGAGGCTCGCCGCGTCCAGCGCTACGGCCGGCGTCATGTGGTTGGTCGCGCCGGTCTGGTCGCCCTCGCCCCAGCGGGACGGCCACCATTTTCCGGCCATCGGCGTGCCTTCGATACCGCCTTCGGCGGCGTGCGCAGGTTTGACGAGGTCCAGCTCGTGCATCACCCCGCCACCTACTGTGGCGACCGCCGCGCCGCCGGTCGCAAGTGTCGCGGTCTTGATAAAGGAGCGGCGCGACTGGGACGTCACCCCTCCGCCATCCGGCTCCCGACGGGACTCAATGTCCACTTCCCGTTCGACAGCATCGTCTGTGCGGATTTCATCGGTCATGGCGGTTCCTCCCCGTCGGCGTCAACTGCAATCTGCGTTATACAGTAACAGTCTGGACAGGCGACAGCAACACGGCGCGAACCCAAACGGCATAGCCGCGAGGTTGCGCGCGCTGGCAAGAAGCGCAATTCCGCTCCCGGCGGCGGCGAAGACCTTCTGCGACTAAAGCGGTATCGACGGGTCGCTGGCCGCCCGGGTGTGCCGGGCCGCCCGGGCTTCGCTCAGACGCTGGAACTGGGGCAGGTCGATGCGCAGGCTGTCCTCGACGGCCGCGCGGTCGAGATTGGCGGTGATGAACAGGAGTCGGGAGCGTTCGACCTCGACCTCCGGCAGCCGTTGCGGCGGTTGGTAGACGTGCTGGACGCCATTGATGATAACCGGTCCGTCCACGCCCGCGATCCTGACCGCTCCCTTTGTCCGGTACATGACGTCCCCGTTCGTCTGCGTACCGGCATTCAGCCAGCCATGCAGGGCCTCCCATTCGAGCTCGTGCGGGATTTCGATCGCAAACCCGTGCAGGCCGTTCCGGAGCAGGTCGCTGCCGCCATAGTGCGGCGTTCCCAGCCATCGGCCCAGCTCACCGTCCAGCAGGCGCGTTTCCAGGCCCGCTCCGATCAGCGCTTCCGCCAGGGAAGACCGGTCGGACGGCACCAGATCCGCAACGGGGTTCAGCACCCGCGCCCCGGCGCAGATTTCCGGGGCGGCGAGCGCCGCCGGGTCGAGCACGATGCTGTCCGCGATGGCCAATTGCTTGCAGCCGTGGCGCGACCGCGCCAGCGTCCCCGGACTTTCGCCCACGGCCAAGACCGCAACGACGCTGTCCAGGCGGAAATATTCTGTGACAAGGGCGTTGTTCAGCAGGGTTTGCATGACCGGAGCCGGATCGGTGTCGGCCAGGGTTTCGATCAGCACCCGGTCGAACAGGATTTCACCCTGCGCCCGTCGGGCGAAAAGCCGCCGCAGGCTGCTGACCAGCCCCGAGCGGGTGATGCAGCACAAACATCCGATGGCGTGCGGAACCATCTGCCCGGCAATGCGCTCAGTCGCCGCCGCGGCGAAGGCCGGACCGTCGGTTTCGTTGCTTATCACCGCCCAGCGCTGGCCGCTTCCTTTCAGCAGGCGCTCGACCGTCTCGGTCCTGGCACGGGCGTCGATGCCGCAAACCACGAGTGCAGGCACTTTCGCTCGGGCGGCTTTGGGGATGAATCTAAGCATCGTCGGCTCGGGCGCGGAGGCTATATTCAGGCATCGTCGAATACTGGACCGGCACTCGTCCCGACGCAACGCTAAGGCGCGTCCTTTCGACGAACGACAGGCCAGTCATGCCCGACATGGCAGATGATGCCGTCCGGCAAGGCCATATGGATCCGGATTGTTGCCGGCCGCGCGAGATAAGTTATATTATAACATCAAATCTTCGGAGCCCGGGTCCGGACGCGCGTGAGACAGCGAGGCAGGAACATGCAGGCGGATGTGCTCGCCGTCTTGCAGCGGCGCGGCGCGCCGATGTCGGCATATGAGGTGCTAGACCAATTACGCGATGGCAACCCCCGGCTTGCGCCGCCGACCATTTACCGCGCCCTGGCGGCGTTGATCGAGCGCGGCAGGGTGCATCGTCTCGAATCGCTCAAGGCTTTTGTCGCCTGCAGGGGCGAGGAGCACCGGCACGCTCCGATTTTCTCGATCTGCGAGGAGTGCGGAACGGTCGAGGAAGCTGTCTCCAAGTCCATTACGAACGAACTGTTGAGGATTACGGGACAGTCGGGGTTCGCGCCGGCCCGCCACGTGATCGAGGTCCATGGCCAGTGCGCACGCTGCGAATCGAAAGAAGCCCCGGCATGACACTCCGGCGAAACACGGCGCGCGGGATGCTTCTCATCGGAGTCGGCCCGCGACTCGCCGGGGCGGCGCTGATCGCGACGCTGCTCTGGGCGATGTTTTTCTGGGCGACATCCACGCCGGGAAGCCTATGACCTACGCCCTGGCATTCGAGGAACTGACCCTTGGCTATGACCGCCATGCGGCGGTGCATCGACTCGACGGCGAGGTTGCCGACGGCAGCCTGACTGCCATCGTGGGCCCCAACGGCGCGGGCAAGTCAACGCTGCTGAAGGGGGTGACGGGGGTCCTGCGTCCGCTCGCGGGACAGGTGCGCTTCGGAACCTGCACGCGGAACGATATCGCCTACCTGCCGCAGCAATCGGACATCGACCGGTCGTTCCCGATCACGGTCGTCGATCTGGTGGCAATGGGGCTCTGGAGCGAGATCGGCGGCCTGTTCGGATTGCGCGCCGCGCATCGCGCCCGGATCGACGACGCCATTTCCGCCGTCGGGCTCACGGGATTCGAGTCCCGGATCATCGGCTCGCTGTCGGGCGGGCAGTTTCAACGTGCGCTCTTCGCGCGGCTCCTGCTTCAGGACGCGCAACTCGTGCTGCTCGACGAACCTTTCACGGCTATCGATGCCAAGACGATGGTCGATCTCCTGGGTGTGGTGCGGCGGTGGCACGGAGAGGGACGCACGGTGATCGCGGTTCTGCACGATGCGGAGGTCGTCCGGGAGCATTTCCCCGAGACGCTGATACTGGCGCGTGCTCTGGTGGCGCACGGACCCACGGCGAAGGTGTTGACGGCCGCGAACCAGTTTCGTGCGCGCCAGATGTGCGAGGCCTATGTCGGCCCGCCCCACGACTGCGGCGGGTATGTGTCGTGATGTGGGAACCCCTGATCCAGCCATTTGCCGAATTCAGCTTCATGCGCCGGGCCATGATGGGCTGTATCGCGATTTCGGTGGGTGGAACGCCTGTGGGCGTCTTTCTGCTGTTGCGCCGGATGAGCCTGACCGGCGATGCGATGGCGCACGCGATCCTGCCCGGTGCTGCGGTCGGCTTCCTCGTCGCCGGGCTCTCGCTCGGGGCCATGACGATAGGCGGCCTGATTGCCGGCATGGCCGTGGCGCTGCTTTCGGGCTTCGTCGCCCGCGTCACGGCGCTGCGCGAAGATGCAAGCCTTGCCGCCTTCTACCTGATCTCGCTGGCGCTGGGCGTGCTGATCGTCTCCACCCGCGGCA
>JAPOZD010000044.1 GCA_026706245.1 Alphaproteobacteria bacterium | reverse complement strand
GCGCCGGCGCCAACACGCGCCCGCGCCCGCCCGCAAATGCGCGCGATAAAGGGTCGCTCCAGACCGGGCCGGAGCGCCGGATGAACACGAGCCGAACCAGGGAGCCGCCCCCATGTCCTTTCCCGACCCGACCCTCGCCCCCTCCTCACGCCGGGAAGCCTTCCGCAAGCGCTACCATGACAAAGCATGAGTTAACATGTCATTCCATGACACGCCGCAACAGCCCGCCCGTCCAGCCGGCGTCGTCCCGGACGCCCGGCGTCATTCCGGCTGGAGCGCAGCGGACGGGACCGCACCGGCAGGCGACCCGCCCGAGGAGACCTGCGACCCGGAGCAGGTCCCCGGCGAGCGCCGCCGCCGGGACAGCCTCGACCGGCTCGAAAGGGCCGGCCCCTTCAACCCGCCCGGAAAGGCCGGTTTCGCCCCGGACCATGACAAAACATGACATCCCATGACACGGCGCGGGGAGTGCTTGCCGCGCCGCCTCTGCCGGAAGCCAGTGGCAGGCGGCCTGAACTTTGCAGTCGTCGATCCATCCGGATCGAACCGCGTTCTATTCGAATGTCCCCACCGCCCGGCGCCGGCGGCGGCAGAGCAGGAACAGGATGATCGCAAGAGCGCCCGGGAGCACCCAGGCCGGCCAGAGCAGCAGTTGCACGAAGGCCGGGTCCCAGAGCCAGGGATGCAGATAGCGTTGGACGATGGCCTGCGTGAGATTGAGGCTTCCGCTGTCCAGCGTGAACCAGAGTTGGCCCAGCGCTTGCGGTTGCCATTCCCCTTCGGCCGCCGCCTGCCAGATGTCGCCGCCAAGCGCGATCATCGCGCCGCACGCGAACAGCAGAGCTACGAGACGACAGACAAACAATGGACCTCTCCGAAGGGCCAGCCTAGCGACAATGCGTGCGCTTGCCAAACCCGTTGTGCAATGCAACAACCCCGCGCTCGGAGAGGTGGCATGCTTGCTGGGATACCGAAGGAAACCGCGCCGCGCGAGCGCCGCGTCGCCGCAACGCCGGACAGCGTGAAGCGGCTGCTGGCGATGGGCTTCGAGGTGCGTGTGGAGCCCGATGCCGGGACGGCCGCAGGCTACACGGACGCCGCCTATGCAGAGGCTGGCGCGGCCACGGATCCCGAGGCGCTCGAAGCGGCGGACCTCGTGCTCGCGGTGCAGATGCCGGCGGTCGGGCGGCTGAAGCGCGGGTCCATGCTGGTCGGCCTGCTTGCGCCCTTCGGCGACGACGACGGCCCGACCGTGCTGGCCGCGGCGGGCGTCGAGGCGTTCGCGATGGAACTCATGCCGCGCATCACCCGCGCGCAGGCCATGGATGCGCTTTCGAGCCAGTCCAATCTCGCGGGCTATGCCGCGGTGGTCCGCGCCGCCGACCTCTTCGGCCGCGCCTTCCCGATGATGGTGACGGCCGCCGGCACCATCGCGCCGGCGCGGGTTCTCATCCTGGGCGCCGGCGTGGCCGGCCTCCAGGCGATCGCGACGGCCCGCCGGCTGGGCGCCGTCGTGTCGGCGATGGATGTGCGCCCGGCGGCGCGTGAGCAGGTGGAGAGCCTCGGCGCCAGCTTCATCGAAGTGGACCACAGGCAGCCCAGCCTCGCCGAGGACGAAGGCGGTTACGCCCGGGAGATGGGCGAGGACTACAGGCGCGAGCAGGCCGACAAGCTGGCCGAGACGCTCGCGCGCACGAACATCGTCATCACGACCGCACAGATTCCCGGCCGGCCCGCGCCGCGCCTGCTTTCGGCGGACATGGTGCGCGCCATGCCGCCCGGCTCCGTGGTGGTCGATATCGCCGTCGCCCAGGGCGGCAATTGCGAACTGAGCCGCGCGGACCGCATCGTGGAGGAACAGGGAGTATTCATCGTGGGCGACAGCGACCTGCCGTCCCGTGTGGCGCAGGACGCCAGCGCCCTCTATGCGCGCAACCTCGTCAATTTTGCGGAACTGCTGGTGGACAAGGAGCGGGGCACGCTCGCGCCCGACTACGACGATCCGATCGTTTCCGCGACGGCACTGAACCCGAAGGACGCTTCCGATGGCTGAACCCCTGAACCGGGACGCGGCGGCGATTGCCGACCGCGCCGGCCAGCTCGCCGACGAGGCGCAGCGGCTGGCAACGGAGGCAGCCGACCTCGCCCACCGGGCCGCCCAGGCGGATGCGCCTGCAACCGACCCGGTGCTGTTCGGCCTCACCGTCTTCGCGCTTGCCTGTTTCGTCGGCTACTACGTGGTCTGGAAGGTGACGCCGGCGCTGCATGCCCCGCTCATGTCGGTCGCCAACGCGATCTCCGGCGTGGTCGTGCTGGGCGCGATGATCGCCGCCGGACCCGCCATTTTCGGCGTTTCCAAGCTGCTGGGCTTCGTCGCCGTCGTGGTTGCCTCCGTCAATATCTTCGGCGGCTTCATCATCACCCAGAGAATGCTCCAGATGTACCGCAAGAAGGACGGCTGAGGGGATGGAAGCCTCGATTGCATCCTTCGCCTACCTTGTGGCGGCCGTCTGCTTCATCCTGGGAATCCGGGGTCTTGCCTCTCCGGAGACCGCGCGCCGGGGGAACTGGATCGCCATTGCCGGCATGGCGATCGCCGTCGGCGCAACGCTGCTCCGCCCGCAGATCGTTACCTTCGAGCTGGTGCTGGGCGGCATTGTCATCGGCGGCGCCATCGGCACGGTGATCGCGCTCAGGGTCAAGATCACGGACCTGCCGCAGCTGGTCGCGATCTTCAACAGCCTGGTCGGCCTCGCGGCAGTGCTGATCGCCGCCGCCGCCCTGGAGAGCCCGAGCCTCTACGGCATTCCACTGGACGGCGGACTCGCGACCCACAGCCTGGTGGAGATCATGGCCTCGACCGCCATCGGGGCCGTTACCTTCACCGGCTCGGTCGTTGCCTTCGCCAAGCTGCACGGGTTGATGCAAAGCGCGCCCATCACCTTCACCGGCCAGCGCGCGGTCAACGCCTTCGTCGGCCTCATCGTGCTGATGGCCGCGCTCGCCTTCGCCGGCTGGGGCACGGCCGGGCTGTTTTGGGCGCTTGCGCTCGCCGCGCTGATCTGGGGCGTGCTGGTGGTCATCCCCATCGGCGGGGCGGACATGCCGGTCGTGATCTCGGTGCTGAACTCGGCCTCCGGCTGGGCCTCCTGCGGCATCGGCTTCACGCTCGACAACCCGCTGATGATTATTACGGGCGCGCTGGTCGGCGCGTCCGGGGCGATCCTCTCCTACATCATGTGCAAGGGCATGAACCGCTCGCTCGCCCATGTGCTGCTGGGCGGCTTCGGCGGCGAGACCGACGGGCCGGCCGGGGACGTCGCCGACCGGGGGCCGGTCAAGGCCGGTAATGCCGATGACGCGGCCTTCATGCTGCGCAATGCCGGCTCCGTGGTGGTGGTGCCCGGCTACGGCATGGCGGTGGCCCAGGCCCAGTATGCGCTGCGCGAAATGGTCGACATGCTGGAAGGGGAGGGCGTGCGGGTGCGCTTCGCCATCCATCCGGTCGCGGGGCGGATGCCGGGGCACATGAATGTGCTGCTGGCGGAGGCCAATGTCCCTTACGATAAGGTGGTCGAGATGGAGGCCATCAACCGCGATTTCCCCTCCACCGACATCGCTTTCGTGATCGGGGCCAACGACATCACCAACCCGTCCGCGCGCAACGATACGTCCAGCCCGATCTACGGCATGCCGGTGCTGGAGGTGGACCGGTCGCGGATGGTCATGTTCGTCAAGCGGTCGATGGCCAGCGGCTATGCCGGCGTCGATAACCCGCTCTTCTTCAACGAGAATACGATGATGCTGTTCGGCGACGCCAAGGCGATGTGCGAAGGCATCATCAAGTCCCTGGAATAGAGGGCGCGCATTCCATGACCCATGTCGTGAAGATTGCCCAGTGGGGCGAGACGGTCGAGGTGGACGAGGACCAGACGCTGCTGGAAGCGGCGCTGGAACTGGGCGTACCCTATCCGCATGGCTGCCGGTCGGGCAATTGCGGCGCCTGCAAGAGCCGCCTCTATGCGGGCAGCGTGGAGATGGAGCCCTACTCCGACTTCGCGCTGACGGACGAGGAGAAGGAGAGCGGCTTCGTGCTCGCCTGCCGCTCGCACCCGCAGGAGAACCTTGAGGTCGCATGGCTCAATGACGACGAGGAGATGGTGGCCCATCCGCTGCGCCGCTTCGAGGCGGTGGTGGCTGAGCGCACCGGGATGACGCATGACATCGTGCGCTTGCGCCTTGCCGTGCCGGAAGGCGTCGATTTCGCCTATACGGCGGGCCAGTACGCCTCGCTCGGCTTCGCCGGCCGTCCGGCGCGCGACTATTCGATGGCAACCGGTCCCGGCGGCATGCTCGAGTTCCACATCCGCGCGATGGACGACGGGGAGGTGTCCAACTTCGTCCAGGGCGGGGTGAAGGAAGGCGACACCGTCGCGGTCGAGGGGCCGTACGGTGCTGCCTATCTGAGGGACGCCCATCGCGGCCCGATCCTCGCCATAGCGGGCGGGTCGGGCCTTGCGCCGATCAAGGCGATCGTGGAAACGGCGCTCGCAAAGGACATGCCGCAGCCGATCTACTTCTACTTCGGAGTGCGCGGCGAACGCGACGTCTATCTCGAAGAGGAGCTCGCCGGCCTGGCGTCGAAGCACGAGCGGCTCAGCGTCCAGATCGTGCTGTCGGAGCCGGAGGGCGGCACGGCCCGGCGCACGGGCTTCGTGCATGACGCCGTGGCGGCCGACTTCGACGATCTCGACGGCTGCAAGGCCTATCTCGCCGGCCCGCCGGTGATGGTCGAGGCGGCGACCGAAATGCTGGAAATCCGCGACATGCGCCCCGAGGACATCCACGCCGACGCCTTCTACACCGAAGCGGAGAAGGCTGCGCTCAATGGCTGACCGGCTCAGGATCGCAAGCTGGAATGTGAACTCGGTCCGGCTGCGCATCGACGGCGTCGAGCGGCTGGCGGCGGAGCGCGCGCCCGATGTGCTCTGCCTCCAGGAGGTCAAGGTCGAGAGCCGCCATTTTCCCCTCGAGCCGTTCCATGCGCTCGGCTACCGCCACTCGGTGCTCTACGGCATCAAGGGCTATCACGGCGTCGCGGTGTTTTCGCGGCTCCCCATCGAGAACGGCGGCACACGCGACTGGTGCGGACGTTCGGACGGGCGCCACGCCTTCGCCACCGTCGCGGGCGTCGAAATTCACAATTTCTACGTGCCGGCGGGCGGCGACGAGCCGGATCCGGACATCAACGACAAGTTCGCGCACAAGCTGCAGTTCCTTCAGGAGATGACCGGCTGGTGGCGGGACCGGCGGGACGACGGCGCGCGCCGGGTGATGGTCGGCGACCTCAATATCGCGCCGCTGGAAACCGATGTCTGGTCGCACCGCCAGCTCCTCAAGGTGGTCAGCCACACGCCCGTCGAGGTGGAGCACCTGGCGGCGGTGCAGGACTCGCACGGCTGGACCGATGTCGTGCGCCGTTTCATCCCGCCGGAGCAAAAGCTCTACAGCTGGTGGAGCTACCGGGCGCGCGACTGGTCGGCCTCCGACCGGGGGCGGCGGCTCGACCATATCTGGGCGACGCCCGCGCTGTCGGGCGCGCTCGCCGGGGCGGAGGTGCTGCGCGAGGCGCGAGGCTGGGAACGCCCCTCCGACCACGCCCCCGTCATCGCCGACTTCGACCTGTCGGGTCTGTGAGCACCGGCGACCGCATCGATCCCACCGAAGAGCGGTGGTTTGTTGTATAAATTCGTGTCAACACGACATATAGTATGTACCAGTGATTCACCTGCTACTAGTTGGGGCGAGGTAAGCGCGTTGTTGCCCTTGTTGCCGAGCCGGTTGCTCCATCTGCTGCCGCCCGAGAAAGCGCATAATGCAGCGCTTCGGCTTCTCAGATTTTCTCCCCTCAGCCTGCGTCCTCCGGCATTGCCCGTGCGGCGGGCCGGAATCGAAGCGGATAATCCGGTAGGTCTCGCAGCCGGCTTCGACAGGCATGGAGAGGTTGTCCGCGGCCTGCTCGGCCTCGGATTCGGCTTTGTCGAGATCGGCGGGGTCACGCCGAGGCCGCAGCCCGGCAATCCGCAGCCGAGGCTGTTCCGCCTTGCCGCCGACCGGGCGATCATCAACCGCATGGGCTTCTACAGCCACGGCGCGGACGCCGTTGCGCGGCGGCTGGAGCGCTACCGCAACCGGGGCGGACAGGGCACGGTCGGCGTCAACCTCGCCAAGAACAAGACGAGCGACGATGCCGCCGGCGACTATGCCGCGGTCGCGCGATCGGTAGCCGGCCTCGCGGATTTCGTCACCGTCAATGTGTCGTCTCCCAACACGCCGGGCCTGCGCGCGCTGCAGACGGAAGGCGAGCTTCGCCGGATCGTGGAGCGCGTGCGCAACGTATCGCCTTCGGGCGCGGCGCTCTGGGTCAAGCTCTGCCCCGATCTCGGCAAGGCGGAGCGGGCGGTGCTCGGCCGGGCTCTTGCGACGATGCCGGTGGACGGCGTGGTGGTCTCCAACACGACCGTGTCCCGGCCCGCCGGCCTTCGCTCGCCGGAGCGGGACGAGCAGGGCGGCTTGAGCGGCCGGCCGATCAAGGCCCTTGCCACCGAGGCGCTGCGCGATATCCAGGCCGCGAGCGACGGCAAGGTCGATCTGATCGGGGTGGGCGGCATCGAGAACGCGGAAGACGCGCGCGACAGGCTTGAGGCCGGCGCGTCCCTGGTGCAGTTCAACACCGCGCTCATCTACGGCGGGAGCCTGCTGCCCTACCGCATGGCGCGCGAACTCGCCCGCAGCATGGAACCCGCCCGCAGCGCCCGGCCGGAAGCCGGGGCGCCGGTGCCGGCCTACTCTTCTGTCGCGCAGCAATAGCATCGGCTGCAGGCTGTGAACGCCACCCGGATCGTGCCCGGCCTTGCGCCGCTGGCGGAGCGCTACGACGCCTATCTGGTCGATCTCTGGGGCTGCCTGCATGACGGCGTCCGGCCTTTCCCGGCGGCGCTGGATGCGCTGGAGCGGCTCCGGGCGGGCGGCGGCAAGCGGGTCTGCTTCCTCTCCAACGGCCCGCGCCGGATCGCTTCGCTCATCCGCCGCCTGGACGATATGGGCGTGCCGCGCGGCCTCTACGACGCGGTCATGTCGTCCGGCGAGTCGGCCTGGGCCGCGCTCAGGCACCGCAACGATCCCTGGCATGCGCGGCTCGGGCGGCGCTGCCTGCATGTCGGCCCCGAGCGCGACAACGATGTGCGCGAGGGCAACGGCCTCGACATCGTGGAGCGGGTGGAGGATGCCGATTTCATCCTCTGCACCGGCATCGACGGCTGGGACGAGACGGTCGCCGACTACGAGCCGCTGCTGGCGGCGGGCGCGGCGCGCGGCCTGCCGATGGTCTGCGCCAATCCGGACCTTGTCGTGCATATCGGCGAGAAACTGTCGCTCTGCGCGGGGTCGCTCGCCGTCCGCTATGTCGAACTCGGCGGCGATGTCGCCTGGCACGGCAAGCCGGACGGCGCGGTGTTCGCCCGGGCGCTGGAGGCCCTCGGCAGCCCCGACCCGGCGCGCGCGCTGATGGTTGGCGACGGGCTCAGGACCGACGTCGCCGGCGGCAATGCCTATGGCATCGACACGCTCTTCCTCTCGCGCGGCATCCACGAGGAGGAGGTGGGCGCGCCGCCCGACCCGGCGCGGCTGGAAGCGCGCTCAGCCCAACTCGGCGTCCGCCCGACCTGGGCGACGGAAGCGCTCCGCTGGTAGGAGGGCGCCCGCGCTACTCGTCCGCGCGGAAGTTCAGCTCGATCAGCACGTCGTTGGGGTCGCGGACGAAGATCTGGCGGAGCCTGCCGCCCGGCACGACGCGGGTCTCGTGCTCATAGCCCTTGTCGCCGAGGAAGGCGGCGTAGCGGTCGAAGCCTTCGGCCGCAAAGGCGACATGGTCGATGCAGCCCGAGCCGGACTTCTCCTGCTCGTCCACGCCGATCAGGTGGATGACCGCCTCCGGGCCGCAATAGAGCCACGCGCCGGGAAAGTCGAACGCGGGGCGGTCGCCGTTCTCGAAGCCCAGAATGTCCTCGTAGAAGGTGACGGTCTCGTCGAGCTTGTCCGTCATGATGTTGACGTGCTGGAGCATGGTGAGCGTCATGGGTGCTGTCTCCTTCAGGCTTGGCTCGGCAGGTTTGAGGGAATGTCGGGGTCGAGCGGGTAGATCGGCCGGCGCAGCTTCTTCCAGGGGAAGAGGCTGTAGTCGGAGGTCGTCGTTCCCGGCCCGGCCAGCATCACGATCTCGCGCGCGATCGGCTCGAAGCCGGCGCGGAAATGCTGGCGCGACTTGATGAGCACGTAGCGCTTCGAAGCCGGGTCGATCCCGCAATGGGTGAAGCAGCCCGTATCGAAGGGCTCGTAGCGCTCCTCGGAGACGACGACCTCGGCCGCGCCCGTATCCAGCACGGCGGTGCGCCCGATGGAAAGCCGCACCCCTGTGAACATCGGCCCGGTGACGGTGAACTCGCCGTCCGTGATCCGGCGCACCCGGCCGCGAAGCCTGAGCGGTTCGCCCTCAAGCCCCATGGCGGGCATGTCGGTCTTGCCGCCGATCTCGACCTCGACATCCGCGCCGACGCCGGCGGCGATCATCTTCGCCACGGCCTCCGGGTCGGCGAACGGTCCCGCCGCCATGCCGGTCAGGCCCTGCCGCAGGCATTCCCGGAGCGCCGCCATCACATCCTGGTTGCCGCCGGACCCGGTATTGTCGCCGTGATCGACCAGCAGTACGGGGCCGGCTCCGTCCTTCATCGAAGCGGCGCGGGATACGGAATCCGCCATGTCCTCGATCTCGAACAGGAAGTCGGCGCGCTTCTCCCAGGCCTCGCCCATCAGGTCCAGAACCAGCCGCTCCGCCCTGTCCGCCGGCCCCTGCACCACAGCGGAGATGCCCACATGCTCGATATCGGCGAGCGGGAAGCAGCCGAACACCGACGCCAGCAGCACCTCGCCGCTGTCTTCGGCGGCGCTGGCGCGGTCCATGATCGCCTGCATGGGCGGGCGCGAGGGCGAATGGACATTCATGTGCGGCATCAGCGGCAGGGAATGCCAGGCGGTCGCCGCGGCCGCGCCGTTCATGGCCTTGAGCAGCGCCTCGCCCGCCCGCATGCCGGTCTCGTACATGTCGATATGCGGATAGGTGCGGTAGCCGGCGAGCACGGTCGGCAGCAGCGCCAGGTCGCGTGTCAGGTTGGTGTGGAAGTCGAGCGCGACTGCAACTGGCAGGTCCGGCGCCGCGGCCCGGATGCGGCGCAACAGCTCGCCCTCGCCGTCGTCGAAGCCCTCCGTCACCATCGCGCCGTGCAGGTCCAGGAAGAGCGCGTCGCAGCCCTGCCCGACCGCCTCCAGCACGGCGTCGGCGACCAAGTCGAGAATGTCGTCGGGCGCCGGCGCGCTCGGATGGGCGTTGGCGGCAATCGGCACGGTGAGCGCCGCGCCCTCGCGCTCGGCGATGTCGATATAGGCGGCGAGCGGATTGTTGGTGCCGCGATAGACGCGCACCGCCTCCCCGCCCCGCGCCGGCCCGTCCGTCGGCCCGACGCGCCCGAAGGCGGAAACCGGGGTCGGCACGGGCGAGAAGGTGTTGGTCTCGTGGCGCATCAGCGCCGCGACGAAGCGTTTCCGGCTCATTTCGCCCTCAAAGGCCGTTTAAGGATAGCATCGAAGCCCTGTCCGGTCCGGTTCCATGATGCCAGATCGCCCCCTTCGTCATACCCGGGCTTGTTCCGGGTATCCATACGGCCGCCCGGCGGAGCCGCTTGAGAGAGATACCCGGAACAAGTCCGGGTATGACGGGAACAGGGCCGGGCCGCCGGGCGTCGATCCGAGTCCCGATCCCGCCGAATCCCTCGAAACCCGGTTGAATCCAAGCCATACGCTCTGTCCCCAAATCTAAACCGGACAGCCGTGGACTTGTTCCGGGCATGACGGGCAGAGGGCCGGGGCAACGCCTTCGGTTCTGTCTCGAAACACCCGGACGCCGCAAGCGGGCCGATTTCCAGCCGGACTGTCACGAAAGCGAGAGGCTGCTGGCGCGGTTGACGGCGCTGGTGACGGCCTTGAGCGATGCGGAGACGATGTCCGGGTCCATGCCGGCGCCGTGGACGGTGCCGCCGTCCGGCCGGGTCATCTGCACGAAGGCCGCCGCCGTCGCGCCCGCGCCCTTGCCGACCGCATGCTCGTGGAAGTCGGTGAGCGTGAGGTCGAGTCCGTAAGTGTTGCGCAGCGCGTCCATATAGGCGTCGATCGGCCCGTTGCCGCGGCCCGTGATCGACCGCTCGACGCCGTTCTCGCGCAAGGTGGCGGTGATGATTCGCA
>JAPOZD010000104.1 GCA_026706245.1 Alphaproteobacteria bacterium | reverse complement strand
GCGGCACGGTGGACAGCGAAGGCTATCTCTGGACCGCGCTGGTCCACGCAAGCCGGATCGCCCGCTTCGCGCCCGACGGCCGCCTCGACCGGCTGATCGACATGCCCTGCACCCGCCCCGCCAGCGTCATGTTCGGCGGGCCGGACCTGGATATCGTCTTCGTGCCGTCGATCCGCGACTCCGGCAATGTGCGCGGCGACAAGGAGATCGACGGCGCCCTGTTCGCCATTCACGGCCTCGGCATCACCGGACTCCCCGAGCCGCGCTTCGCCGGTTAGGGCCCGCATTCCGGCCTCGCGCCTGCTGCCAGGACAGGAACACCCATAGAACGTGTCATGAGATGTCATGTTCTGTCATGCGGGCCTGGCGGGACCCCGTGCAATGTGTCATGAGATGTCATGATCCGCATGCGCACGACGCATATGCTGTGTCCTGTTCCGGCATGGGTTCCGGGTATTCCATCCGGTTCCGGCGGCTCTCGGTCCTCGGCACAGGTCCTTCCTTTCGATCCATCTTCGTTCCGTTCAGCCCCACCTCCGGCGAGCCGGCTGCGGGACCCTAATTCGCGCGTAATGTGCGCGGGCGCCCCCGCGCCCGCGGGCGCCTGTCGGCGCCGGCGCGGTTTGCGCGCCTGATTGCCCGCGCCCGCCCGTGCGCGCGAGCCCGAAGCAGGGCGCATTTCGCCCGTTGGCCGAATCAGGGGCTTTTTCGCGCCGACGCGCGGCAGAAGAGGCTACGGCTCCCAGGACGCCGCTTGCTTCCTTCTACCTCCATAATACCACAGATTTTTATTATGTCAATTAGAAAAGAGATATTTTTCTAAAATTCAGAATTAAGAAGCAACCCTAGCTCCGCCCGGACATGGCGGGCCAGCAATACCGGGTTCGGCCGAGCTCCATGCCCCAGCGCTCGACCGTCGCATGGACGCCGGGACGGCCGCCGAGCCGCTGGTAGAAGCCGGCCGCCGGGTTGCCGTCCAGCACCCAGAGCGAAACCGGCCCCTCCAGGAATTCCGCCATGCGGCGGAAGAGCATGCGTCCGATGCCCCGGCGCTGCGCGTCCGGGCGCACATAGAGCGTCGTGATCTCGCCCGTCTCGCGGCTTGCGCTGCCGAAGCCCGCAATGCCGTCCGCACCGGCTTCGGCTACGAACACCTGTCCCAATTCCGCTTCCGGGTCGCGGATTGCGCGCCGCCAGCGGCGCATCTGCCGGCGGCGGGAGAGCCCGTCCAGCACCTCCTGTGGCAGCAGGCCGGCATAGGCGTTCCGCCAGGTTTCGACATGCACCCTGGCAATCGCCTCCGCGTCGTCCTCCCGCGCGGGGCGGACGGTTACGCCCATTCGCCGCCGGGATGGTAGTTGGGAGGCTCGCGGGTCATGGCGACGTCGTGGACATGGCTTTCCCGCAGGCCCGAATTGGTGATGCGGACGAAACTGGTGCGCTCCTGCAGGTCGGTGATGGTCGCCGAGCCGGTATATCCCATCGCAGAACGCAGGCCGCCGACCAGCTGCTGGACGACGTTCGAGACCGGCCCCTTGTAGGGCACGCGGCCTTCCACGCCCTCCGGCACCAGCTTGAGGGCATCGTTGACCTCCTCCTGGAAGTAGCGGTCCGCGGAGCCGCGCGCCATGGCGCCCACCGAGCCCATGCCGCGATAGGACTTGTAGGACCGCCCCTGATAGAGGAAGACCTCGCCCGGACTCTCCTCCGTCCCGGCGAACAGCGAGCCGATCATCGCGCAGTCGGCGCCTGCGGCGATGGCCTTGGCGAGGTCGCCGGATGATTTGATGCCGCCGTCGGCAATCGCCGGAACGCCCGCCTCGCGGCAGACCGCCGCCGCCTCGGCGATGGCCGTAAGCTGCGGCACGCCCACCCCGGCGACGATGCGGGTGGTGCAAATGGACCCCGGGCCGATGCCGATCTTGACGGCATCCGCGCCTGCGTCGATCAGCGCCCGCGCCCCGTCTCCGGAGGCGACATTGCCGGCGATGATCTGCGTGTAGTTCGAGAGCCGGCGGATGCGCTCCACGGCGGCAGTCACGCCCTCGGAATGGCCGTGCGCGGTGTCCACCACAATGGCATCGACATCGGCGTCGAAGAGCGCTTCGGCCCGGGCGAGCCCGTCGCGCCCGACGCCCGTTGCGGCGGCGACCCTGAGCCGGCCCTGTTCGTCCTTGGTCGCCATCGGGAATTGCGCCGCCTTGTCGATGTCCTTGACCGTGATGAGGCCGACGCAAAAGCCCTTGCCGTCCACGACCACCAGTTTCTCGATCCGGTGCCGGTGCAGGAGCTGCTTGGCCTCGCCGGAGGCCACCCCCTCCGGCACGGTGACGACGTAGCGGGTCATCAGCTCGGAGACCGGCTGGCGCATGTCGCTGGCGAACCGGACATCGCGGTGGGTGAGTATGCCGACCAGCCGGCCGCCGTCCTCGACCACGGGAACGCCGGAAATCCGGTTCTCCGACATCATCGCCAGCGCGTCGGCCAACGGGCGGTCCGGGCCGATGGTCAGCGGGTCCACCACCATGCCGGATTCGAACTTCTTGACCCGGCGCACCTCCGCCGCCTGGCGCTCGATATCCAGGTTCTTGTGGATGCAGCCGAGCGCGCCCGCCTGCGCCATGGCTATGGCGAGGTTGGCTTCGGTGACCGTGTCCATCGCCGCGGAAACGACGGGCAATGCCAGTTCGATTTCAGGGGTAAGGCGGGTGCGGGTGTTCGCCGTCGCAGGCAGAATCGACGAGCCGGCCGGTTGCAGCAGCACATCGTCGAAAGTCAACGCCAACGGGATGGCATCAAGGTCGCGCAAGGCAGGCGTCCCATGTCATCGGGGTTGACGCCTTCTTATACCCGCCTCAGCCGGAATGTGAAGCCGCAGCGTCGGAGGCGCGAAATCCCGTCGCCACGAGGTAGAGTTCCGACGACTCCTTGCGGCTCGCATCCGGCTTCGCATGGCGCACAAAGGCGAAATCCTGCTTCAACGCATTCAGCAGGTCCTGGTGCGCACCCCCTTGAAAAACCTTGACAACCAGGGCGCCATCCGGCCGCAACAACGCCCGCGCCGCTTCATATGCCAGTTCCGCCAGCGCGACGATGCGCAGCCGGTCGGTCGCGGCATGTCCGGTGGTGCGCGGGGCCATATCGCTCAGCACGAGATCGGCGCCGTCCGGCAGGGCGGCGCCGAGTCGCGCGGGAGCATCGCTGTCCTCCAGGTCGAGCCGCAGGCAGCAAGCGCCCGGTACCGGCTCCATCGCCTGGAGGTCCACCGCAACCACCGCCCCGGCGCCCCGCGCCACCGCCACCTGGGTCCAGCCGCCGGGGGCCGCGCCGAGGTCGAGCACCGCGCTTCCGGGTTTCAGCAGGCGGAAGCGGTCATCGAGCTGCATCAGCTTGAAGGCGGCGCGGGACCGCAGGCCCAGCCGTTTCGCTTCCGCCACGTAGGAATCGCTGAGCTGGCGCTGCAACCAGCGGGTGGACGCCGTCTTGCGTCCTTTCGCCGTGCGGAGCCGGGGTTTCAGCCCCGCCTGCCGGCCCGGCCGCGCACGCGGAGGCCGGCTCACGCCGCCCCGCCGTCATTCGCGATCATGCGGAACAGGATGCCCTCGCGCACCCCCCGGTCGGCGACCCGGACCGAGCCGACGGGCCACATCCGGCAGATCGCCTCCAGTATGGCGCAGCCGCCGACCGCCATGTCCGCCCGCTCAGGCCCGATGCAGGGCAGCCGCGCCCTCGCGTCCCGGTCCAGCCGGCGCAGCGTGGCGGAGACGGCGTCGAGATCGTCGAAGGCGAGCGTGCATCCGTCCACGAGGTCGCGGCGATAGCGCGCCAGGCCGAGATGCAGCCCCGCAACGATCGTCACCGGGCCCGAGGTGCCGAGCATCTGCACCTTACCCGCCGCCACCGCCGCGGAGATGCCGTTCGCCTCATCGAAGCGGCGCAGCCAGGGCGCCACCGCCTCCGTCATCGCCCTGTAGGCGCGGGCGGAAATCCGGTCCGAGCCGAAAGTCTCCGCCATGCGGGCCACGCCCCAGGGAAGGGACGTCGAGGCAAGCAGGCGGGCGCGGCCCTCCCCCGTCACCGCCAGCCACATGAGCTCGGTGCTGCCCCCACCGATATCGAACACCAGCGCGCGCCTGCGGACGGGGTCGAGCAGGGGCTCGCACCCGGCCGCCGCCAGCGCTGCTTCCTCGCGCGCGCCGATGATTTCCAGCCCCACGCCCGTCTCGCGCTTCACCCGCTCCACGAAGCCGGCGCAGTTGGCGGCGCGGCGGCAGGCGTCGGTCGCCACAGAGCGCAGCCGCGTGACCCGCCGGCGCCTGATCTTGCCGGCGCAGATGTGCAGGGCCCGGATGGTCCGCTCGATGGCCTTCTCCGAGAGGCGCCCTGTGATCTGCAGGCCCTCGCCGAGCCGGACGATGCGCGAAAAGCTGTCCACCACGTCGAAGCCCCGCTCCGACGGGCGCACCACGAGCAGCCGGCAGTTGTTGGTGCCGAGGTCGAGCGCCGCATAGACCGGCGCTCCGGTCCCGGGCTGCGCTGGCTGCCGCTGCTGCTGTTGCATCGCCGAGCTCCCCGGCCATGATAGCCGGGATGGCCCGACATTGCTGCGGTTCCGGCGGGCGGCGCCGGGGCCGGCCGGAGGCCCTTGCCAAACCGGGCCGGATGGAGGATATGTTGGGGCCTGTGCGTTGGGCGATAGTTTAGCGGCAGAACGCTGGGTTCTGGCCCCAGTAGCCCTGGTTCGAATCCAGGTCGCCCAGCCACATTTCCCAGCCCTCCGACAATGCCTCCGGTGTGCCGCCAATGTCCGATTACGCCGCGCCCCTCCGCGACATTCGCTTCGCCATGACCGAGATAGCCGGACTGGACGCGGTGATCGCCCTGCCCGGCATGGAGGAGATTTCAGCCGATCTCGTCGATGCCGTGCTGACCGAGGCGGGGCGGTTCGCCGACGAGGCGGTGGCGCCCCTCAACCGTGTCGGCGACATCCAGGGCGCGGTGCTGGAGAACGGCGTCGTGCGCACGGCGGACGGGTTCCGGGAGACCTATCGGCAATTCTGCGAGGGCGGCTGGAACGGCGCGCCCTTCGACCCCGAATATGGCGGCCAGGGCCTGCCCTGGCTCGTGTCCACGGCGCTCACCGAGATGTGGCAGTCGGCCTGTCTCTCCTTCTCGCTGGCGCCGCTGCTCACCCAGGGCGCGGTGGACCTGCTCGCGAACCACGGTTCGGACGAGCAGAAGGATGTCTTTCTGGAGAAGATGATCTCCGGCGAGTGGGCCGGCACGATGAACCTGACGGAGCCGCAGGCCGGCTCCGATGTCGGCGCGCTCGCCACCCGCGCCGTGCCGGCGGGCGACGGCACATACCGCATCAGCGGGCAGAAGATCTTCATCAGCTACGGCGACCAGGACTTCACGGACAATATCGTCCACATGGTGCTCGCGCGCACCCCGGATGCGCCGCGCGGCATCCGGGGCGTCTCGCTGTTCATCGTGCCGAAGGTGCTGGTGAACGGGGACGGCAGCCTCGGCGCACGCAACGACCTGCGCCCGGTCGGGCTCGAACACAAGCTCGGCATCCACGGCAGCCCGACCTGCGTGATGGCCTATGGCGAAGGGGACGGCGCGCTCGGCACGCTGGTCGGCGAGGAAAATTGCGGCATCCAGTATATGTTCACGATGATGAACAATGCCCGCCTCGGCGTCGGCCTGCAGGGCGTTGCAGTTGCCGAGCGGGCCTATCAGCAGGCGCGCGCCTTCGCCATGGAGCGCGTCCAGGGCCGCGACGAGGTGAATGGCGGCAAGGCTCCGGTGCCGATCCTGCACCATCCGGACGTGCGGCGGATGCTGATGACCATGAAGGCCGAGATCGAGGCCATGCGCGCACTCTGCTACTGGGTAGCGGGCGCGCTCGACCGGGCGCAGCGCACCGGCGACGCGGAGGCCCAGGCGCAGGTGGACCTCATGATCCCGGTGGTCAAGGCGTGGTGCAGCGACCTCGGCGTAGAGATCGCCTCGCTCGGCGTCCAGGTGCATGGCGGCATGGGCTTCATCGAGGAAACCGGCGCCGCCCAGCATATGCGCGACAGCCGCATCGCGCCGATCTACGAGGGCACGAACGGCATCCAGGCCATGGACCTCGTCGCGCGCAAGCTCGCCCGCGACGGCGGCGAGGCGCTCCGCGCGCAGCTTGCCCTGATGCGCGCCGACGGGCCGGGCGAAAACCTCGCCGCCGCCATCGACGCTGTTGAGCGCGCGGCGGGGCTCATTCTCGGCCGCTTCGGCAGGGAATTCGGCGCGGCCGCGGCGGCGGCCGTCCCGTTCTGCCACCTCCTCGGGCTGGCGACCGGCGGCTGGCTGCTCGCCCGGGGCGCGGCCGCGGCCGAGCGGCTTCTGGCCGAGGGCGCGGAGGACACGGAGTTCCTGGAGGCGAAACGCCTGACCTCCCGCTTCTATGCCGAAACCCTGCTGCCGCAACATGCCGGGCTTCTCGCCGCCATCGAGGCTGCCGGCGGTGCGGAGCTGGAGATGGCGGCCGAACAGTTCTGACGGCGGAGGAGACCGCATGACCTTCACGGCAATCGGCGCCTGTCCGGAGACGGGCCGGCTCGGCATCGGCATCACGACCTATTCGCTCGGCGTCGGCGGCTACTGCCCGTTCTTCGAGCGCGGCGTGGCGGCGCTCTCGACCCAGGCCTTCGCCAACCCCGCGCTCGGGCCGCTCGCCACCGCCGCGCTCAGGGAGACACCCGACCCCGAAGGGGCGCTCCGGCTGCTGGCGGCGCAGGACCCGGATTTCGAGTGGCGCCAGGTGGTCATCGCGGCGGTGGACGGCCGCGTCGCGGCGCATACCGGGCCCCGCACCCGGCCCTGGTCCGGCCACATCACCGGCGAGGGCTTCGCGGTCTTCGGCAATGTGTTGGCCGGGGAGGCGGTGGTGCAGGCGATGGCGGCCGCCTGGGGCGAGCACGCGGGAGACGACCTGCCGGAGCGGCTGCTCAAGGCAATCGAGGCGGGACGCGACGCAGGCGGCCAGGCTTCGCCCGACGGCACGCACCTGTCGGAGCGCTCCGCGGCGCTGATCGTGCGCGGCGCGGACATCGTCGAGGATATCGACCTCCGGGTGGACCTTCACGACGACGCGGTGGGCGAGCTGCGCCGCCTCTGGGAGGCATACCGGAAATACCTGCCCTATTACGCGCTCCGCGCCCGCGCGCCCGCCGAGACGCCGCCGCAGGACGTCTGGGCGCGCCAAAACGATCCCGGCAACGCATGACCCGCAACGAGCGTTCGCTCGAAACCCTGCTCGCCCAGGGAGGACGGTTCCTCGACCGGGAGACCGGCGCCGTCGTGCCGCCGATCCATCCCGCCACGACCTTTGCGCGGGACGACCGCTACGAGACAAGCGGCTACACCTACAGCCGCGACGCCAACCCGACCGTCGCGCATGTGGAGGAGGTGCTGGCGGAACTGGACGGCGCGGAGGACGCGCTCGTCTTCTCGTCGGGCATGGCGGCGGTCGCGACCTTCTTCGACAGCCTGGGCACAGGCGACCATGTGGCGGCGCCGCGGGTGATGTATCACGGCGCGGCGGACCTGCTGCGCCGCCTCGCCGAACGGCGCGGGGTCGAGGTCAGCTTCTTCGATGCGTCCGAGCGCGGCGCGCTGGAAGCGGCGGTGCGGCCCGGCCAAACCTCGGTCGTTTGGATCGAGACCTGCGTGAACCCGACCTGGGACGTGATCGACGTGCGCGCCGCCGCCGGGGTTGCACGGGACGCGGGCGCGGTCCTGGGCGTGGACGCGACCGCGACCCCGCCGGTGACGCTTCGGGCGCTGGAACTTGGAGCCGACATCGTCTTCCACTCCGCCACGAAATATCTGGCCGGACACAGCGACCTGCTGGCGGGCGTGCTGGCGACGAGGGCGGCAGACGAGCGCTGGCAGGAGATCAGGGCGGCGCGCACGCGCATGGGCGGCGTGCCCGGCGCGTTCGAGGCCTGGCTGCTGCTGCGCGGCATGCGCACCCTGCATCTGCGCTATGAGCGCCAGGCCGCGAACGCGCTCGCCATCGCCGGGCATTTCGAGGGCCATACCGGAATCGAGGCGGTGCTCTATCCGGGGCTCGACTCCCATCCCGGGCACGAGACCGCGAAGCGGCAAATGGCGGGCGGCTTCGGCGCCATGCTCTCGCTGCTGGTGGAAGGCGGCGCGGACGCCGCGAAGCGGATCGCGACGCGCACAAGGCTCTTCGTCCCGGCGACCTCGCTCGGCGGGGTGGAGAGCCTGATCGAGCACCGGGCGACGGTCGAAGGGCCGCACAGCGCCGTGCCGGCCAACCTGCTCCGCCTCTCCGTTGGCATAGAGCGCGCCGACGAACTAATCGCGGACCTGGAGCAGGCGCTGGGCTGACGGTCAGCGGTAGAAGTCCACCCGGAAGCGGACAGGGCCTACCGGCTCAATCTCGTGCGGCACCTCCGGCTCCACGATTCCGGGCGTCTCCGGCGAAAGCTCGAATTCCTCGGGCTCGGGCTCGAGAACGCGGTAGCGAAGCCGCCCCTCCAACACGACGATCTTCGCCCAGGTCCCGGCCTTCGTGCGATGGGACCGCAGGAGGCTCACCGGGGTCGCCCCGTCAGAAAACTCCGGCGTCCCGCCATAGCGCACCACGCCTTCGGGAAGCGCCTTCATCGCGAAGCTTCCACGGCTACCCAGCGGCAAAGAAAAGCTCTGCTCCGTCGATCCGATGACATGCAGGATCTCAAACAATGCTTTGTCGGTGCATTTCGCATCGCTTAACTTGTCGATTTATGGTGGCCTCCCTATAATCTGGAACGAACGAAGATGCTAAAGCCCGTCCTATGGACAGGAACCAGCAATGCCGACCTGAAACGGTTTCCGGACCCCGTTCGGCGCCACATGGGCTTTGCAATTTACCAAGCCCAGGCCGGACTTCGTCATCGCGACGCCAAGCCGCTCAGAGGCTTCGGCGCTGGCGTGCTGGAGGTGGCGTCACGCCACGATGGAGACACTTTCAGGGCCATCTATACGGTCCGGTTCGAAACGGCAGTCTATGTCCTGCACGCCTTCCAGAAAAAGGCTAGGCGTGGGATTGCCACGCCGAAGAAGGAACTTGACCTTGTCCGGCGCAGGTTGAGGGTCGCGGAACAGCATTATCGCAGCGCACAAGGAGGAGGCTGAAACCATGACCACATCCGACGCCACCGTCGAACCCGGCACAGGCAACGTCTTCGCCGATCTTGGCCTTGCCGACGCCGATGCGCATATTGTGAAGGCCGAACTAGTCACCCGTATCGACGCTATTGTCCGGCAGCTCGGGATCACCCAGACCGAAGCCGGACGCCTGCTCGGACTGTCCCAGCCCGACGTGTCGCGGCTGCTCAGGGGCGATTTTCGTGAATATTCGCTGGAGCGTCTGCTTCGCCTCCTGACCGCGCTCGGCCGCGACATCGACATCGTCATCCGCCAGCCGCAATCCACCAGCAGCGGCAAGCTGCGGGTCATGGCCTCGTAACCCCATTTTCTAACGATGGTCGCGACCGTCTCGCCACGTCCACTGCTTGCAAAGTGCTGACACGCTACCAATTCCACGAGTCAGCGATCTGCCACCAAGTCATTGAAATATTTGGTGAGCGCGGCAGGATTCGAACCTGCGACCGCCTGATTAAAAGTCAGATGCTCTACCAACTGAGCTACGCGCCCGACCGGGACGGCGGCGAAACTGTGCGGCGGCGTCCCGGCTGTCAAGGGCCGGTCAATAGACCTTGGAGGCGGCGCCGCTCTCGACCTTGCGCCCATCGCCGAACCGCGCCTCGAGGGCCGCGATCACTCTCGGCGTGGTGAAGGCCGAGGAGTCCCCGCCCAGCGCCGCGATCTCCTTGACGAAGCGCGAGGAGATGAACTGGTGGTGTTCCGAGGCCGAGAGGAAGACGGTCTCGACATCCGGCTCCATCGTGCGGTTCAGGTTCGCCATCTGCATCTCGTATTCGAAGTCGGAGACGGCCCGGAGCCCCCGGAAGATCACGCTCACCCGGTGCGCACGCGCATAGGCGACCAGGAGGCCGTCCATCAGCCGCACCTCGATCCGCCCGGCGACGGCCCGGTCGCCGAGAGCGGCGATCTCGTCCTCGACCATCGCCTTGCGTTCTTCCGGGCTGAAAAGCGGTCCCTTGCCGGCATTGTTGAACACGCCGACGATCAGCCGGTCCACCAGACGCGCGCCCCGGTAGATGATGTCGATATGGCCGTTGGTGATCGGGTCGAACTTGCCGGGGTACAGGCCGATCTTCTCGTGGTTCAATCTTGCTCTCCCGTGTCACCGGCGGCGACCGCATCGCCCGCCCCGCC
>JAPOZD010000270.1:2460-10391 GCA_026706245.1 Alphaproteobacteria bacterium | reverse complement strand
CCGCGGCCGCTGAGCGGCAGGCAGGCGATGCCCGGCTCGTCGGCGATGAACTCCGTGCGGACCGGCCCCGTCACCGGCGCGTCCTCACGGCGCGCGACCGGCAGGTCGAGCAGCATCCGGCCCTCGCCCGGCAGTAGGTCGCCCTGCCAGGCGCCGAAGACGACCGTGTAGCCGCGCCGGAAGAGGAAGCCGTTGCCGGCATGGGCCGGAGTCTCGGGATCGTTGCTGTGCTGGGCGTCGCAGAAATACTGGAGCGCGCGCTTGTTGCCCCGGTTGCCCCAGTCGAAGAAGAGCCGCCGGTTGCCGAGCGCCGGGTCCGCCGGCTGCAGGATGAAGACATCCGCGCTGAACGAGACCAGCCCGTCCCCGTCCCTCGGCGCGAGCCGGATATCGGTCACGCCCGCCTGGGCCGGCGCCAGCGGATCGACCCGGTATTGCGCGCGGCCGGCAATGCGCTCATAGGCCCCGGTCCCCGCGAATCGCTGCCCCTCGGCGAAGGGCCGGCGGTCGCGGATCTCCAATTGCACTTGATTGGTCATGGCGTGCGGGTTCTCCCGGGCGGAAGGCGATACAATAGCCGGGCAGCCGAGGAGGTCTAAGCCATGTCCGAAACCGGGTCCGTCGTTCTGATCGAGCAAAGGGGCGCGGTCCGCCATATCGTGCTCAACCGCCCCGAGGCGCTGAACGCGATCGACGACGCGCTGGTTCCGGCGCTGACAGACGCGTTCCGGGACGCCAATGCCGATGTCGGCACGCGCGCCATCGTCTTTCGGGGAGCCGGGCGGGCCTTCTGCGCGGGCGCGGACCTCAAGACGCGCAAGATCGCGGGGAGCGAGGCCGCGGCGCGGGCGCGCGCGCACGCCATTCAGGACGTCACGCGCGCCATCGTCTATGGCGACGTGCCGGTGGTCGGCGCGATCCACGGCTGGGCGGTCGGCGGCGGCTTCGAATGGGCGCTCAATTGCGACTTCCCGATCTGGGCCGAGAGCGCGCGGGGCTTCTTCCCGGAAGTGTCCTGGGGCCTGTTCGTCACCGGCGGCGTCTCGGCCATCCTGCCGAACCTGATCGGCCTCCAGAAGACGAAGGAACTGCTGATGCTGGGCGAGCGCTACGATGCGGCCGCGCTCCATGAACTCGGTATCGCATGGCGGGTAGCGGCGGACGAGGCGCTGCTGGACGAAGCCCATGCCGTGGCCGAACGGCTGGCGGCACTGCCGGTGCGCGCCGTCCGCGACATGAAGCGCACGCTCAACCGCGCCGCCTACGGCGATGTCGCAGAGGCGCTGGAGCGGGAAGTGGACGCGGTAGCGCGCTCCTACAACGACCCCGAGACCTTCGAGCGGATTGCCGCCTTCAGCGACCGCTGAAAGCGCTGTCCGGGTCCGTCAGCGCCTGGAGGCGCAGGCTCGCCGTGCGCGCGAACCGCGTGATGAGCGACTTGCGCCGCGCCGGGTTGACCCGGCCTTCCTCCGGCTCGCGCAGCAGTTCCGCGCCGAAACCGTCGGCAACCAGCAGGCCGCAGCTTTCCGGGATTAGGTGCCTGGGAAAACCTTCCGGGATGGCGAAGTAGAACGCATCGCAGAAGTCCAGATAGTCCTGCCACTTCGCGTCCGCGCGGAAATCGGCTTCGGAGGACTTCACCTCGACAACGGCAATCCGGCCGTCCTCGGCGAGCGCGATCACATCCACGCGGCGGCGGTTGCGCAGGGTGAATTCGGTCAGCACCGCATAGCCGGCCTGCCGCAGGAACCGGCACACGCCACGCGCGAGAAGGACGCCGTCGTTCTTCATATGTTCATATTAGCCGATCCTTGCCGTCGAGCGCAAGCCGGACGACCTTCTTCATGGCGGTGGGCAGGGCGTAGGCGCCCAGAGCGTCGAGGGGCGCCCAGACGCAGCCCTCGGGGGCGGCGGCGGCGCTTCTGCCGGTCCGCACGTCCAGTTCGAGGATGAAATGCGTGAAGCCGTGCCGGGCAACCGCGCCGAGTGGCTCCCATGCGCCCTCGACTGGCGGGTTCTCCGGCGGCGGGCCCTCCTCGACCCAGGGGCCGGAGGGCACTTCCATCATGCCCCCGAGCAGGCCGTTCTCCGGCCGGCGGCGGAGCAGGACCCGCCCGGTGCCGTCCTCGGTCCAGTAGGCGATGCCGCGCCGTACCGGCCGCCGGCGCTTCGGCGCCTTGACCGGCAGGTTCTCCGCAATCCCCGCCGCCCTGGCGAGGCAGCCCCCCGACCAGGGGCAGGCGCCGCAGCGCGGGCGGCGCGGCAGGCAGACGGTCGCGCCGAGGTCCATGACCGCCTGCGCATAGTCGCCGGGACGCTCGTCCGGCGTGAGTTCGCCCGCTGCATCACGGATTGCCTTCTTCGCGGCGGGCAGCGGCGTTTCGACGCGGAAGAGCCGCGCCATCAACCGCTCCACATTGCCGTCCACGACCACCGCCTTGCGCTCGAAGGCGATGGCGGCGATGGCGGCGGCGGTGTAGGCGCCGACGCCGGGCAGGGCGCGGAGTCCGGCCTCGGTGTCCGGGAAGCGCCCGCCATGGCGCGCGGCGACGATGCGGGCGGCGGCGTGCAGATTGCGAGCCCGGGCGTAGTAGCCGAGCCCCTGCCAGGCCTGCAGCACCTCGTCCAGCGAGGCGGCGGCCAGCGCCCCGACATCCGGCCAGCGTTCGACGAAGCGGAGGAAATAGGGGCCGGCGGCGGCCGCCACGGTCTGCTGCAGCATGATCTCGCTCAGCCAGACGCGGTAAGGCTCGGCGCGCTCCCCCGGCGGCGCGCGCCAGGGAAGCTCGCGACGATGCGCGTCATACCAGGCAAGCAGCGCTTCCGCCTTCGTCTTCATGGCCTCTCCCCGCCGCCCTCGAAGCGATCACGGCCATCATAGTGGCGGGAATCGGTCATTGAGGTTTGTCCCGTTATGCTGGACGCATGACCGGGAGGAACCGAAGCAGGCGCAAGGCGGGCCGGTTTGTCGCCGTCGGAGCGGCGGTGGAGCGAGGGCTCGCACCGACCGCCCGGAAGCACGGCTTTTCGGAAACGCGGCTTCTGCTGCGATGGGAAAGCGTCGTCGGAACGGAAATCGCGGCGTGGACGAGGCCGCTGCGGCTGGTCCGCGGCGTGCTTCATCTGCGGGTCGCGTCAGCCTGGGCGACCTATATCCAGCACCAGGGGCCGTCGATCCGGGACCGCGTGAACCTGTTTCTGGGGCGCAAGGCGGTGACGCGCATCGTCCTGAAGCAGGGCCGCATCGACCCGCCGCCGGCGGCAAGGCCTCCCATGGAACCGGCGCCTGAACCGGTGGCGGTGTCCGGCATATCCAATCCCGAACTCAGCATCACGCTTGCCCGGTTGGGCGGCGCCGTGCAGGCGCGGCAGAAGCGGCTGGCCGCGTCCCGCAAGACCTCCCATTAAAGAGTCTTTCGGAGGCGTATATTTTTTGACTCCGGGTGCCTTGTTTATGCCCCAATTTCGAGTTAGCATACGATATCTTGTTGTGAGGCTGTGCCAATGCGGAACATATGGACCGTCGTTGTAGTCGTGGCAGTCGCAGTCGTCGTCAGCGCCGCCTACAACTCCTTTTTCGCCAGACCGACCGGTTCGCAACTTGCCGTGAGTCCGCTGGACAGCGCCGCGGCCCATGCGGCGGACGCCATTTCGAATCCGGAAATCGGACTGGAAGAACGGGTGTTGGGCGAGGACGGCGCCAGAGTCACAATCGTCGAATATTCATCGCTCACCTGCCCGGCCTGCGCACTGTTCCATGCCGAGGGTTACAGGCACCTGAAGAGCGCCTATATCGACACCGGAAAGGTGAAACTCGTCTTTCGCGATTTCCCGCTTGACGGCCTCGCGCTACGCGCGGCGGCGCTTGCCGAATGCGTGCCGGCCGGACGCTATTTCCCCTTCCTTCAACTGCTCTTCGAAGGCCAGAAAAGCTGGGCGCGTTCCGAAAACCCGCTGGTGGAACTCCTGCGTCTCGGGCAGCTCGCGGGCCTCAGTCAGGAGCGCGCAAGCAAGTGTCTTCAGGACGAGACGGGGCTCGAAAAAATTATTCAGGAACGGCTGGCCGGCCAGAAGGAATACCAGATCGATTCAACGCCGAGTTTCATTATCGACGGGCGCAAGCATCCGGGCGCCCTGACCGCGGACGAACTCGACGAAATCCTGGCGTCCCTGCTGGGCTGACCTTTTCCATGCAGCAGCGGTTATCCGGTCGCCCATAATGCGGCCAGCAGGCCGGCGTGCAGGGCGCATGCGGCCATAAAGAGGCGCAAGGCGCGGCGGATATCCTCTGTCGTGGCCCGGCTGCGCTCCCGTCCCATCCAGGCGTCCCCGACCGTCCTGCCGCCATAGCGCCGGGGGCCGGCGAGCGCGAGACCGAGCGCGCCCGCCATCGCCGCCTCGGGCCAGCCGGCGTTCGGCGAGCGGTGCTGGTGCGCATCGTTCATCACGGCGCGCCATGCGCCGAGCGGGCTTGCCCGCCGGAAGCAGAACGCCGCGCCCATGAGCAGGAGAGCGGAAATCCGCGCCGGCAGGAAACAGGCGATATCGTCGGCCCGCGCCGACCAGGCGCCGAAAGCCTCATGGCGCTGCGTGCGGTGGCCGATCATGCTGTCGAGCGTGTTGATCGCCTTGAAGGCGCAAAGCCCCGGCAGGCCGAGCAGCAGGAACCAGAAAGCGGGCGCGACCACGCTGTCGGAGAAGTTTTCCGCCAGCGACTCGATCCCGGCGCGCGCAACGCCGTGGGCGTCGAGCGAGGCGGGATCGCGTCCGGCGACGTGGGAGACGGCCTCGCGCCCCTGTTCCAGGCCGGCGTCGAGGCCGGCGGCGACCGCCGAGACATGGTCGTAGAGCCCGCGTTGCGCGACGAGTAGGAAGGCCAGCAGCAGGGTTGGCAGCCATCCCAGCAGGCTGAGCGCCCAGCCGGCCGCCGCGGCGGCTGCAGTCACCGCCAGCAGGGCGAAGGCCCCGCGCATCCGCCGGTCGGCGGCCGGGCGTTCGGGCCGGTTGAGACGGGTATCCACGCGCTCGATCACGCGCCCGATCAAGGCAACCGGGTGCGGCACCCGGCGGAAAAGGGCCGGCAGATCCCCCAGGACCGCGTCCAGCAGCAAGGCGCCAAGCAGGATCGGGACGATGCTGGCCGTTCCGTCTATCATGGGCGGCGATTCTACTCGAAACGAGAGGCGCGATGCCCAAGACCGGAGTCATGGTTTGCGGCCACGGTAGCCGCGATGCGGATGCGGTGCGCGAATTCCTGGCCCTTGCCGAGGGGCTCCGGCCCCGCCTGCCGGACTACGACCTTGAGATCGGCTTCCTCGAATTCGCCCGTCCGGTGATCCGCGAGGGGCTGGAGGCGCTGGCGCAGCGGGGCAACCGGCGCATTCTGGCGGTCCCCGGCATGCTGTTCGCCGCCGGGCATGT
The DNA here is from genome assembly GCA_026706245.1 of Alphaproteobacteria bacterium. Classification (GTDB taxonomy): domain Bacteria; phylum Pseudomonadota; class Alphaproteobacteria; order Bin95; family Bin95; genus Bin95. The sequence goes on along the minus strand of JAPOZD010000270.1, from coordinate 4,970 downwards.
GAAGAACGATGTGCCCTCGGAAATCAACGAGTTCGCGCATGCGCATCCCGATATAGACATAAGGCTGGGGCGCGACCTCGCTATCGACGCAAAGCTGTTGCAAGCCGCCCGTGCGCGCATCGAGAGCGTGCTCGACGAGGAGACGCCGCGTTCGGAGACGCTGCTGATGGTGGTCGGGCGGGGAACCAACGACCCGGACGCCAACTCCAATGTCAGCAAGGTCGCCCGGATGCTCTGGGAGGGCATGGGCTTCGGCTGGGCGGAGACCTGCTATTCGGGGGTTGCGCACCCGCGCGTCGATGCCGGGCTGGAGCGGGCCGCCCGGCTCGGCTTCTCGCGGATCGTGGTCTTCCCCTATTTCCTGTTCACCGGCGTCCTGGTGCGGCGCATCTACGACCAGGCCGACGAGGTTGCGGCGGCCCACCCCGGAATATCCTTCGTCAAGGCGCCTTATCTGAACGACCATCCCCTGGTGCTGGACAGCTTCGCCGAACGTGTCCGGGGCGCATTGACGGGCGACAACCTGATGAACTGCGCGCTCTGCAAATATCGGGAACAGATCGTCGGGCGGGAAGACGAGGTCGGCACGCCGCAGGCGGGCCATCACCACCATGTGCGCGGCGGCGGACACTCGCATTCCCATGAGCACGGGCACGACCATTCCCACGAGCATGGGCACGACCACCCCCACGAGCACTGATGCACACATATCTGCGTGATCCGGCGGCGATCTACCGGCTCTCCTTCCGCATGGCGCGCGAGGAAACCGACCTGTCGGGCCTGCCGCTGCGCGCCGCCGGGCTTGCCCTGCGGCTGGTCCATGCCTGCGGCCGGCCGGATATCGTGCAGGACCTTGTCCTGAGCACGGGCGTCGTCGAGCGCGCGGAAGCCGGGCTGGCGGCCGGAGCGTCCGTCATCGCCGACACCCGCATGACGGCCGAGGGCATAATCGGGCGCGACGCCGTCTGCGCCATAGACGACCCTCCAGTAGCGGACGCGGCGCGCGCAGCAGGCAACACCCGCGCGATGGCTGCGATGGACGCGCTGGCAGACCGCTTCGGCGGCGCGGTCATAGCGGTCGGCAATGCCCCGACAGCGCTGTTCAGGCTGCTTGAGCTCGTGGCCGCGGGCGCGCCTCCGCCGCTGGCGGTCCTCGGGTTTCCGGTGGGTTTCGTCGGCGCGGCCGAGTCGAAGGCGGCGCTCATCGAAAGCGGCCTGCCGCATATTGCGCTCCGGGGCCGCTTCGGCGGCAGCGCGCTCGCGGCGGCGGCCGTCAATGCGCTGCTCCACCCCTCCGAGACCGCGCCGTGACGCCCTGGCTGACCGTGCTCGGCATCGGCGAGGACGGCCTCGACCCGGCGGGCCGCGCCATCGTCGAGAGCGCAGAGTTCCTGGTCGGCGGCAAACGCCATCTGGCGCTCGCGGGGGCGGGTCCGGCGGAGCGGATGACCTGGCAGCGGCCGCTGTCCCGGACCCTCGACGCGATCCTCGTGCGCCGCCCGCGGCCGACTGTCGTGCTGGCAACCGGCGACCCGATGTGGTTCGGCATCGGCAAATCCTTGGCGCGGCGGGTGCCGGCCGGGGAAATGCGCATCCTGCCCGCCGTCGGCGCGTTCTCGCTGGCCGCGGCGCGGCTTGCATGGCCGCTGGAGAGCGTGGCGACGCTGTCGCTGCACGGCCGGCCCCTCGGCCTGCTCGCGCTGCATGTCGCGCCCGGCGCAAGACTGCTGGCGCTGTCGCATGACGGCGGCACGCCCGCGCGCGTCGCAGACTGGCTCACCCGCCGCGGCTACGGCACCAGCCGCATGAAGGCGCTGTCGCACATGGGCGGCCCTCTCGAGACAAGCGCGGAAGGCCGGGCCGATTGCTGGACCGCGGAGGTTCCCGACCTCAATACGCTCGCCATCGAATGCGTCGCCGGCGACGGCGCGCATATCTTCTCCCGCGCGCCGGGCCTCCCGGACGAATTCTTCGAGCATGACGGTATGCTGACCAAGGCCCATATCCGCGCGGTAACGCTCGCCCTGCTCGCGCCGACGGCCGGCGCGCATCTCTGGGATGTCGGAGCGGGGTCGGGGGCAATCGGCATCGAGTGGATAAGGGCCGGGGGAACGGCGGACGCGGTCGAGCCCCTCGCCTCCCGGCGCGCGGCGATGGCGCGCAATGCGGAGGAACTGGGCGCGCCGGGGCTGGAAATCCGTGCCGGAGAAGCGCCGGCTGCGCTCGAAGGACTGCCGGCGCCCGACGCCGTGTTCGTGGGCGGCGGCCTCAGCGCCGGGGGCGTCATCGAGGCGGCGTGGGAGGCACTCAGGCCGGGTGGGCGCATCGTGGCCAATGCGGTCACGCTGGAGGGCGGGGCGCGGCTGGCCCGGGCCCGGTCCGAACTGGGCGGCGACCTCTACCGCATTTCGGTCGAGACGGCCGCGCCGGTCGGAGGCTTCAACGCCTTCCGGCCCGCCATGGCGGTGACGCAGTGGGCCGCGCGCAAGCCGTGGCGGGCTGCCTCGTGA
>JAPOZD010000270.1:0-2450 GCA_026706245.1 Alphaproteobacteria bacterium | reverse complement strand
GGAGCGGCGGGGTCTGCGGCGTCGGCGTTGGCCCGGGCGATCCCGAACTCCTGACGTTGAAGGGCCTGCGCATCATCCGCAAGGCCGAAGTGATCGCCTTCCCGGCCCCGCTGGAAGGCCCCAGCTTCGCGCGCTCCATCGTCGCTTCGCACTTGGACGACAGCCGGATAGAGATGGCGATCCGCATGCCAATGCAGGCGGCGCGCTTCCCGGCCGAGGCCGTTTACGACCGCGCGCTGAGGGATATTGAGACGCATCTGGAAGCCGGGCGGGGCGTCGCCGTGCTTTGCCAGGGCGACCCGTTCTTCTACGGCTCCTTCCTCTATCTCTTTGCCCGCCTGTCGGCGGACTGGCCGGTCGAGGTGGTGCCCGGCGTGTCGTCGCTCACGGCCTGTGCGGCGGCGGCGGGCAGGGCGCTTGCGGCGCGCAACGATGTGCTTTCGGTGTTGCCCGCCCCGCTCGGCGATGCCGACCTGGAAGCCCGCCTCTCGGCCTGCGACGCCGCGGCTCTCGTCAAGGTCGGGCGGCATTTCGACCGCGTAAGGGGTCTGCTCATGCACCTCGGCCTCGCGGACCGCGCCCGGCTGGTCATCCATGCCGGGCTCCCGGACGAGCGCGTTCTGTCGCTCGACCGTGTCGATCCGGCGGATGTCCCCTATTTCTCGACGATCCTCCTCCACAAGCGGGGCAGGGCCTGGCTGTGACCGTCGCGGTGGTGCTGACGGAGCGCGGCGCAAGCCTTGCGGGGCGGCTCGGCCTTGAAGCCGTGCCGCTGGACGAGATGGAAAGGCGGTTTGAGGCGGGCGAGCCCGTCGTCGCCGTAATGGCTGCCGGTATCGCCGTCCGGCGGCTTGCGCCGCTGCTGGCCAACAAACGCGAAGAGCCGCCGGTCGTTGCAGTGGCAGAGGACGGCAGCGCCGTGGTGCCACTGCTCGGCGGCCATCGGGGCGCCAACCGGCTGGCCCGCCGGATCGCCCGGACGCTCGGTGTGCCGGCTGCCGTGACGACGGCCAGCGATGTCCTGTTCGGCGTCGCGCTGGATGACCCGCCGCCGGGCTGGACGCTCGCCAATCCCGAAATGGCGAAACCGGTCATGGCGGCGTTGATCGCCGGAGAGCCGGTGCGCCTTGAAGTCGAGGCGGGCGATGCCGGGTGGCTGGCGCCGCTGCCCTGGTCGGAGGAGGGAAGGCTGGCGGTGCGGGTCACCGACCGGTCCCTCTCTCCTGGACGAGACGAACTGATCCTTCATCCGCCGAGCCTCATCCTCGGCGTCGGGCTGGAACGCGGGGCGCCTGCTGAACTGCTCTCGGACCATGTTGCCTGGACGCTGGAAAGCGAGGGGCTGGCGCGGGCCTCGCTCGCCGCAGTGGCGACGCTCGACCTCAAGGGGGATGAGCCGGCGGTCGCGGCGCTCGGTCTGCCGCTGCGCCTCTTCAACGCGGCGGCGCTCGACCGGATCGAGGCGCCGAACCCCTCCCCGACGGTTGCCGCCGCGGTCGGCACGGCGAGCGTTGCGGAAGCCGCTGCGCTTGCCGCCGCCGGCGAGGGGGCGGTTCTGGCCGTGCAGAAACGGATCGGGCGGCGCGTCACCTGCGCCGTCGCCCGGATTGCGCCGCCGAAGGGCCGGCTGACGGTCGCGGGCATAGGCCCCGGCGCTCCCGCCATGCGGACGGCCGAGGTGGAGGCCGCGATAGCGCATGCCAGCGATATCGTCGGCTACGGTCCCTATGTCGACCTCGTCGCCGATTTGACAGGCGCGAAACGCTGCCATTGCCTGGCGATAGGCAAGGAGAACGAGCGGGCCGAACTGGCGCTCCGTCTCGCCCGCGAGGGCAGGGCCGTGGTGCTGCTTGCCTCGGGCGACGCCGGCATCTATGCGCTCGCCGGGCTCGCGCTGGAGCTGAGCGGCGGCGCCGTGCCGGTGACGGTGCTGCCCGGTATCTCGGCCATGCAGGCCGCGAGCGCGAAGGCGGGCGCGCCGCTCGGCCACGACTTTTCCGTCATCTCCCTCTCGGACCTGCTGACGCCGCTGGAGACAATTCGCGCCCGGGTCGAAGCGGCCGCAGCTGCGGATTTCGTGATTGCCTTCTACAACCCGGCCTCGAAAGAACGCCGCCGGCCGCTTGAAGAGGCGCTTGCCGTGCTTGCGCGCCACCGGGACCCCGAAACGCCGGTCGTCAGGGCCCGGAATCTCGGCCGCCGGGACGAGCTGGTGGCCGTCGAGACGCTCGCCGGCCTAGACCGCGAGGCCGTGGACATGGCCACCGTGCTGATCGTGGGCAACAGCCAGACGACCGTTGTCGCCGGACGGGTCGTGACGCCGAGGGGCTATTCGTCGTGACCGTGCATTTCATCGGCGCGGGCCCCGGCGCGCCGGACCTGATAACGGTGCGCGGACTGGCATTGATCCGCTCGTCGCCGGTGGTGCTCTATGCGGGTTCGCTGGTCCC
>JAPOZD010000143.1 GCA_026706245.1 Alphaproteobacteria bacterium | reverse complement strand
GCGGCGGCGAGGCGGGGCAGCAGGGCGCGGGCGTCGGCAAGCCGCATGCCGGGCACAAGCCCTTCCGCTTCGGCCTGCCGGTTGACCGCCGCCAGCATCGCGCCATGACGACCGGGCGCGGTGAGCGCGAACGGCACCGGCTCAGCCGGCGGCGCGCGCGAGGGCAGGGCGGCGGGCCGCCGCGCGCGGCGCAGCCGGTCGATCGGCCAGCGCGGCAGCCACACCGAAATCAGCCGTCTCACGGTTCCACTCCACATCGCATATCGCAGGCCGCCCGCCCCGGCAGCGCAGCAGGTCGAGCCGCCAGCGCGGCAGGCCGGGGGCGGCCTCGTCGAACGGGTCCGCCCGCCCCGCCAAAGCCGCGACCCGCCAGCGCGAGAAGGCGGCGCTTGCGGGTCCGAGGCCGTCGCGGCGCAGCAGCAGGGCGGGGGTCAGGCTCTCGCGGGCGGCGAGCGCAAGCCGGCGGCTCAGGGTGAAATCGAGGCTTTCGACCTCGCCCAGCACCCCCGCCAGGCTGGCGCTGCGCAATCCTTCCTCCATCGCCCAGGCGACATCCCGGTCGCGGCCGGCGGAAAGCAGCAGCAGGTCTGCCGGCTCGAGGCCGAGGTCCCGCCAGCCGGGCCCGTAGAGCCGGCCGAAGGGACTCGTCCGGCTCTGGCAGACCAGCACGGCGCACCGTTCGTCCCGGCGCCGGAGCCGAGCGAGGAGGGCTGCGAGGAAGGCGCCGGCCGACGGCCCGTCCCCCAATGCTGCGCCCGCTGCTTCGTGCAGCCCGCCCGGCGCCAGACCGCCTTCCGGCAGGGCCGCGTCCAGGGCGCCCGGCCCGAGCCGCCAGGCTTCCACCGCCCCGCCCCCTGCCGGCTCTGCAACCGCCGTCCGGCGCTCCAGCAGCGCGACCCGCCGGCGCAGCGCAGCGAGGCTGGCGGGGTTCTTCCGGGGGCATACAGGAAACATTTGTTCATTATTAGTTCTATTTATGGCTGAGTCAAGCGCCGAATCGGCCCCTTGACCGGCCGGGCCGACGGGCGCACAGAATTGCCGGCAATGATCCCGCAAGAACCGACGGGCCCCGACCGATGATCGCTATTGACGCGATGCAGGACAGTGACTGGCCCGAGGTCCGCGCCATCTACCGCGCGGGCCTGAGGACGGGCATCGCCGCTTTCATGAAGAACCCGCCGAGCTGGAAGGCGTGGAACAAGGGCCATCTGGCTATCGGCAGGCTGGTCGTGCGCGGCGGCGACGGCCGTGCGGTCGGCTGGGCGGCGCTGACGCCCGCGCCGGATACGTGAGGTGCCGCCGGTGTCGCTGAGGTCAGCGTCTATGTCGGCGAAAGCGCGCAAGGGTCGGGGGCCGGAACCGCCCTGCTGGAAGGCCTGATCGCGGCCTCCGAGGCGGAGGGCTACTGGACGCTCCAGGCGCAGATCATGGCCGCGAACCTGCCCAGCATCGCGCTCCACCGGAAATGCAGCTTCCGCGAGGTCGGCTGCCGGGAGCGCTACGGGCATCTGGACGGCGTCTGGCACGACGTGCTGCTGTTCGAGCGCCGCAGCGCCCGCACCGGCGGACCCGGCCTGCCGACAAGGAGCTGTGACGCGGCGGGGTAGCGGCGATTGTCCCGCCGCCGCACGCGTGTCAGGATAGCCGGCGTCCGAATGCAAGGGGGAGGACCGCCATGGGCGAGAAGCTGGGGATCGGCGCCGCATTTCCGGCCCTTTCGCTGAACCTGCTGGACCGGGGACCGGCGGAGGTGCCCGCCGACATGCGGGGAGCCTGGAAGGTGGTGCTGTTCTACCGCGGCCACTGGTGACCCTATTGCCGCCGTCAGTTGGACGGCTTCCAGGAATTGTGGCCGGAGTTCGAGGCGCGCGGCGTCTCCATCCTCGCCGGCAGCGTGGACGATGAGGATAACGCCCGCAAACTGGCGGACGGCAAGAGCTTCCCCTTCGCATACGGCATGACACGCGCGGACGGGGAGCGGGTCGGCGCGTGGTGGGAGGAACGCCGCCAGATCGTGCAGCCCTCCGAGTTCATCCTGAACGAAGCTGGTGCGGTCGAGGTCTCAAGCTATAGCGACGGCCCGCTTGGCCGCATGGACGCTGCCGACGCGCTCAAGCTGATCGACCTCTACGAGTCGCGGCGGAAGGCGGGGGGCTGAGCGGGGGGCGGGCTGATCTCCCCGGCGCGCGGCGGCTTCAGCCCCGCTCTGCCTGTCTGCGCCGCCAGTATCGCGGGTCGAAGGCGACATCGTGACCCCAGAGGCCCCGTCGCTCCCGACGGGCTTCCCGCTCGACTTCCTTGTATCGGTCTCCATAGGCGGCGATGGCGTGGCCGTTGCGGACGAGCCAGGCGCCGACCTCCTTGCCATCGCAGGTCACGCGGCCCAGCACGCGGCCATGCCGGTCGATCCCTTCAACGGATACCTCGACATGCCGGCCGCCGACCGCGCGGATGAGCGTGCGCTTGACCCGTTTGCCGTGCTTGAACCAGGTGCCGTCGCGGTGTTTCGCCCACTGGTCCAGTTCCGGGGCGTCGAGGCCGGAGAAGCGGACCCTGTGGCCGGAGACCCGGAGGCTGTCGCCATCCGTCACCCATGCCTTGCCGGCAATGACGCTGCCGGTTTCGGGCGCGGGCAGACGCCGCTTGCGGCCGGGCCGCCGCCGGCGCTGCTGCCTGAGGAGCCGGAAGGCGGCACGGACAAGGACGGCAAGAAGATCCATGGTCCGGGCCGCTTAGCATGTTTCCCGCGCGCCGACACCTGCTCCTCCGCTTGCGCCTCCGGAGGAAGCGGCTATACCTCCCGGCGGACGGAAATCGACCCGAAGGCGAGTTTGGAGGCTATGACGGAAGCAGGCGGAGCGGCGCTGGAAGCGGCCGCGGCGGAACGCATCCTCGTGCTCGACGGCGCGATGGGCACCATGATCCAGCAGCTCGGCCTGGAGGAGGCCGACTTCCGCGGCGCGCGCTTCGCCGACTGGCCGCAGGACGTGAAGGGCAATAACGACCTGCTGAACCTGACCCTGCCGGACGCCATTGCCGACATCCACGACGTCTTTCTCGACGTCGGCGCGGACATAATCGAGACCAACAGCTTCAACGCCAGCCGGATCAGCCTCGCCGATTACGGCATGGAAGGCCTCGCCCGCGAGATCGCGGAGGCGTCGGCCCGGATCGCGCGCGCTGTCGTGGACGGGCGCCGCGACGGGAGGCCGCGCTGGGTTGCGGGCGCCATCGGGCCGACCAACCGCACGGCCTCCATCTCCCCCGATGTCGAGGACCCGGCGGCGCGCAATATCGATTTTGACACGCTCCGCGCCGCTTACCGGGAGAACGCCGAGGGCCTCGTGGACGGAGGTGCGGACCTCATCGTCATCGAGACGGTGTTCGACACACTGAACGCCAAGGCTGCGCTCTATGCCGTGGAGGAGGTGTTCGAGGCGCGGGGCCGCCGCCTGCCGGTGATCGTCTCCGGCACGGTGGTGGATCTTTCGGGCCGCACGCTCTCCGGACAGACGCCGGAGGCCTTCTGGTATTCCGTGCGCCACGCCCGGCCCTTCGCCGCCGGCCTCAATTGCGCGCTCGGCGCGGAGCAGATGCGCGGCTTCCTCGCCGACATGGCGCGCGTCGCGGACACGCTCATTTCCGCTTATCCCAATGCCGGCCTGCCCAACGCCTTTGGCGGCTATGACGAGACGCCGGAGACGACCGCGGCCCATCTGGGCGCCTGGGCGCGGGACGGGCTGGTGAACCTGGTCGGCGGCTGCTGCGGCACCACGCCCGCGCATGTCGAGGCGGTCGCGGAGGCGGTCGCGGGCGTGACGCCGCGCAAGCCGCCCCGGATGGAGCGGCGCATGCGCCTTGCCGGGCTCGAACCCTTCGTCCTTGCAGCATGAGCGCACGCGACGCGCGCGCCAGCGCACACTTCGTCAATATCGGGGAGCGCACCAATGTCACCGGCTCGGCGGTCTTCCGCCGCCTGATCGAGGCGGACGACTACGAGGCAGCGCTGGATGTCGCCCGCCGGCAGGTCGAGAGCGGCGCGCAGGTCATCGACGTCAACATGGACGAGGGCATGCTCGACAGCGAGCGCGCCATGACCGTCTTCCTCAACATGATCGCCGGCGAGCCGGACATCGCCCGCGTGCCGATCATGATCGACTCCTCCAAATGGTCGGTGATCGAGGCGGGGCTGAAATGTGTCCAGGGCAAGGCCATCGTGAACTCGATCAGCCTGAAGGAAGGCGAGGAGCCGTTCCTCGACCAGGCCCGCCGCATCCGCCGCTACGGCGCGGCCACGGTCGTCATGGCCTTCGACGAGGAGGGCCAGGCGGAGACCGCCGAGCGCAAATTCGGGATCTGCGAGCGCAGCTACCGCCTGCTGGTGGACGAAGCCGGTTTCCCGCCGGAGGACATCGTCTTCGACCCCAACATCTTCGCCGTGGCGACCGGCATCGAGGAGCATGACGACTACGCCGTCGCCTTCATTGAGGCGACCCGGCGGATCAAGGCGAACCTGCCCCACGCCAAGGTCTCCGGCGGGCTCTCCAATGTCTCCTTCGCCTTCCGCGGCAACGACACCGTGCGCGAGGCCATGCACGCGGCCTTCCTCTATCACGCCATTCCGGCGGGGCTCGACATGGCCATCGTCAATGCCGGGCGGCTGCCGGTCTATGAGGACATTCCGGAGCCGTTGCGCGAGGCGGTGGAGGACGTGCTGCTCAACCGCCGGCCGGATGCGACCGAGCGCCTGGTCGAACTCGCCGAGAGCTACCGCGGCCGGTCGAAGGAAATCGCCGCCGATCTCTCCTGGCGGAGCCGGACGGTTGATGAGCGCCTCTCGCACGCGCTGACCCAGGGCATCGCCGAGTGGATCGAGGAGGATGTCGAGGAGGCCCGGCTGGCGCTGGGCAGGCCGCTGGCGGTCATCGAGGGGCCGCTCATGGCCGGCATGAACCATGTCGGCGACCTGTTCGCCGAGGGCAAGATGTTCCTGCCGCAGGTGGTCAAGAGCGCGCGCGTGATGAAACGCGCCGTCGCCTGGCTCACCCCCTTCCTGGAGGCGGAGAAGGAGGACGCAGACTCCTCCTCCGCCGGCAAGGTGCTGCTCGCCACCGTCAAGGGCGATGTCCACGATATCGGCAAGAACATCGTCGGCGTCGTGCTCCAGTGCAACAATTACGAGATCGTCGATCTCGGCGTGATGACTCCTTCCGCCCGCATCCTGGAAACGGCGAAGCGGGAGGGCGTGGACATTATCGGCCTCTCCGGACTGATAACGCCCAGCCTCGACGAGATGTGCTTCGTCGCCGCGGAGATGGCGCGGGAAGGCCTGGAACTGCCGCTGCTGATCGGCGGCGCGACGACCAGCAAGGCGCACACGGCCGTGCGCATCGCGCCCAATTACGACGGTCCGCTGGTGCATGTGACGGACGCCTCCCGCGCTGTCAGCGTGGTCGGCACGCTGATGTCGCCGGAGCGCCGCACCGCCTTCGCCGACGAGGTCAGCGCGGAATACGGGAAACTACGCGAGGCACATGGCCGATCCGGCGGGCGGCGCCCGCGCGCAACGCTGGAGGAGGCCCGCGCCAACCGCATGGAGACCGACTGGACGGCCTGTGCGCCGCCGGTCCCCTTCGCCCTCGGCCTGCAGGTATTCGACGGCTGGGACCTGGCGGAACTCGTGCGCTATATCGACTGGCAGCCCTTCTTCTCCGCCTGGGAGCTGGCCGGACGCTTCCCGGACATTCTCGAAGATGCGGAGGTCGGGGAGGCCGCGCGCGGCCTCCATGCCGACGCGCTGGCGATGCTGGACCGGCTTGTCGGCGAGGGCTGGACCCGGCCGCGCGGCGTCGCAGGCTTCTGGCCGGCGAACCGCGACGGCGAGGACGATGTCGCCCTCTTCTCCGATGAAGGCCGTTCGGAACGGCTCGCCACCCTGCACACGCTTCGCCAGCAGATGCGGCGGGGCCGCCGGGGCCGGCCCAACCTGGCGCTCGCCGATTTCGTGGCCCCGCCCGGGACGCCGGACTATGTCGGCGCCTTCGCGGTGACGGCCGGAGACGGCATCGAGGAACGCGCCCGCGCCTTCGAGGCGGAGCGCGACGACTACAGCGCCATCATGGCGAAGGCGCTCGGCGACCGGCTGGCGGAGGCGTTCGCCGAATGCCTGCATGAGCGCGTGCGCCGCGAGCTATGGGGCTATGCGCCGGCGGAGCGGCTGACCAACGAGGAGCTGATCGCCGAGGCCTATCGCGGCATCCGCCCCGCGCCCGGTTACCCCGCCTGCCCCGACCACACGGAAAAGCGGACGATCTTCCGCCTGCTCGACGCGGAGCGGAACGCCGGCATGGGCCTGACCGAAAGCTGCGCCATGACGCCGGCGGCGTCGGTCGCCGGCCTCTATTTCGCCCACCCCGAGGCCCGCTATTTCGGCGTCGGCCGGATCGACCGTGACCAGGTGGAGGACTATGCCCGCCGCAAGGGCATGGAGTTGGCCGAGGCCGAGCGCTGGCTGGCCCCCAACCTCGCCTACGAGCCATCCTGAAGGGCTGGGCTGTCAGCGCGGGAAGTTTGGGCGGTCGGGGCCGTAATGCTCGTCCAGATAGTCGAGAATGACCGTTCTGGCGTCGCCCGTTATCGGCTCCATTTCGTGCTCCTCGACCATCAGGTCCAGCACTTCGTCCCATTGTTCGCGCCTCAGGCCCTGCTGCACGACGATCCGTTCCGAGTGGCAGGGGGTGCAGGCGTAGAAGGTCTCGGACGCGCCGGGCGCCTTGACCATGAGGCCGAATTCTTCCGACTCCGGGGTCCCGGTAACCGCCGGCGCCGCCGCGCAGACGACCAGCAGCAGCGCCGCCGCCATGACGGTTCGCATCGGCGCGCGGTCAGGCGACGCGCAGCGCGACCCGGTGCATGGTGTTGTTGAGATAGCCTTTCGGGTTCCAGTCGATGGCGAAGGGCTGCATCTCGCCGGCGCTGTCGGTCGCCCGCGCCCAGACCTCGTAATAGCCGGCCTCGGGGAAGGCGATGCTGCGGCGCCAGTTCTGCCAGGCGCCGGGATTGACAGGCCCGTCCAGTTCCGCGGCCATCCAGCTCTTGCCGAAATCGATGGAAAGATCGACGGCGGCAACCGTGCGGTCGCCCGACCAGGCGTGGCCGCGCACCTCCACCTCCCGGGCTGCCGCGCTGCCGCTTTCCGGGGCCGTCACGAGAGACTTCACCGGCATCCGCTCGATGATGTCGAAATCCTCCTTCGGCACCTTGTCGCCGGGGGCGACGGGGTAGCGCGGCACCCGGTAGGACTTGCCGGTCATCTTCGGCCCGTCATGCACGATGTCGCGAAGCCGGATGCGCCTCAGCCATTTCTGCGAGCAGGACCCCGGCCAGCCCGGCACGACGAGGCGGAGCGGCGCGCCGTTCTGCCTGTGCAGCGGCCCGCCGTTCATCGCAAACGCGATCAGCACATTGTCGGTCATGGCCTTGGCGATCGGCACGCCGCGCGAGATCGGCAGCTTGCCCTCCTTGCCGGAGAGATGGGTGTCGGCGCCGTAATGCGCGGTATAGACCACGCCCGGCTTGACACCGGCCTTCGTCAGCACGTCGGCGAGCCTGACGCCGGTCCATTCCGCGCAGCCCACGGCCCCGACCGTCCACTGGTTGCCCCTCGCCGGCGGGTCGAAGAAGGCCCGTCCGTTGCCGCCGCATTCGATGGTGAGCGCCATGGTCACCACCTCGAACCCGGCCTTCAACTCCTCGATGGACAAGTCCATCGGGTTGTCCACCAGCCCGTCCACGGCGAGCGTCCAGCCTGCGGCATCGGCATCCTCCGGCGGCAGGCCGTTATTGCGGATGAAGTGCCGGGCGGTGGGCGTGATCGCGTCGTCGAGCAGGTGCGCCGGCGTCTCGGCATTGATCGGCCGATCGTTGAGAAGCGTCAGCCCGTCCTTGCCGACCAGCACGTCCTCGGAGGCGAAGGCGGCCGGCACCAGCCCGCGCGGCATGTTGGCGTAGAAGGGGATCGTCATGCCGAGCAGGCCGCCCGCGGCCGCCAGCCCGGCGCCGGCGAAGAAGCCCCGCCGGCTCAACCCCGGTGCCGACTCGAAAAACTGCCGGCGCGCTTCATCCGGGTTCTCCGCGAACCAGGCGTAAAGCCCTTTCGCGTCTTGCGAATCTTTCGGCATGTCGCCCTCCCCGGTCATTCGCCGGCGCGCCTCCGTGGAGACGCGCCGGGAGGTTGCCGCGACGGCCGCGGCGCAAGCGCTGCGAAGTCAGCCGAAGATGTCGGCCGTGATACCGGAATACCAGCCCTCCGACTCCTCGTAGGTGGCCTTGCGCAGCTCCGCCGTTTCGCCGGTCTTGGAGATGAAGCCGTCGGTCTTGGCGATCTTCTCGTCGGTCGCCTCGTAGGACGCGCCGACCTTGACGCCGTTCTCCGTCGAGATGAGCGACCAGCAGGTGTTGGAGTATCTGGCCGGGAACACCTTCGACCCGGTGAGCGCGCCGCGCACGGCGTTGGCGCAGACCTTCGCCTGGCTGTTGGCCGAGAAGCCCGATTTCGGCATGTCGCCCTGCTGGGAGGCATCGCCGAGAACATGGACGTCCGGGTCCGCCTTCGAGGACATGTCGTAGGCGCTGACAGGGGCCCAGTTGCCGTCGGTGACGCCGGCGAGCTCGGCAATGCGCCCGGCCTTCATGGCCGGAATGACATTGCACACGTCCACCTTCGTCTCCTCGCCGTCGATGGTGACGGTCATGCCGGCGGGATCGACCGACACCTTGTCGCCGCCGAACTCCGGACCGATCCAGTCGATCATGCCGCCGTAGTGGGCAGCCCAGCCCTCCTGGAAGAGCCCCATCTTGGAGAATTTCGGCTTCGGATCGGCGATGATGATCTTCGCCGTCGGATTGTGGGCCTTGAGGTGGTGCGCCACCATGCAGATGCGCTCATAGGGGCCCGGCGGGCACCGAAACGGATTGGGCGGGGCGACCATGGCGTAAACGCCACCCTCCGGCATGGCGCGGACCTGCGCCCTCAGCAGCTCGCTCTGCGAGCCCGCCTTGTAGGCGTGCGGCATCGCGTTCTGCGCGCCGACGTCCCAGCCCTCCACGGCCCCTTCGACGAAGTCGATGCCCGGCGAGAGGATGAGCCTGTCATAGGAGAGCGTGGCGCCCCCTGCGAGGCTCACCGTTTTGGCGCTCCGGTCAACGCCGACGGCCCAGTCATGCACGACATTGACGCCGTGGGCGCTGGCGAGCCGGCCGTAGGTGTGCCCGATATCCGCGACTTCCTTGAAACCGCCGATATAGAGGTTCGAGAAGAAGCAGGTGTAGTAGGTGCGGGTCGGCTCCACGAGGGTGACGTCGATGGCGCCCTTGCTGTCCCTGGCGATATAGCGCGCCGCGGTGGCGCCGCCGGCGCCGCCGCCGACGACGACCACACGCGGGCGGCCCTGGCCGATGGCTGCCGGCGCTGCAAGCAAGGCCGCGGTCGCAGCCGTCGAGCCGACGAATGATCTCCTGTCGAGTTTCATAGCGGGTTCCTCCTTGTGCGTTGCGCTGCCGTCGTGACGGGCGGGTTGGGTGCCTATTCTGCGGGATTGGCGAAGTAGGCGGCAAGCGCGGCGATTTCCTCGTCGCCGAGCCGAGCCGCAATCATCTGCATGACCGGGTGCTCGCGGCGCTTGTTCCTGTAATCGTGCATCGCGATGACAAAGCGGTCCACCGGCCAGCGCAGGATGGAGGGTATGCCCTTGTCGCCTCCATCCGCCCGGTGGCAGGTCGTGCATTCTCCGCTGAGCCAGGCGCCGTATTCGGGGTCGCCCTCGATGGCCAGAACGGCCGGATCGATGCCGTGGTCCTCGGCGCTGCCGGAAAGCAGCGCCACGCCGGTCCCGTCCCCGATGTTTTGCAGGAAGGCGATCAGGTCCGCCCGCGCCCGCGCATCCGCAATCCCGTCGAAGGTCATCCGGGAATCGGGGGCGACGGCCGTCGGCTCCCTGATGAGGGCGTCGAGCGTTCCGGCGCTCCAGACATGCCCATCGTCCCTGAGGCGCAGGAAGCTCCCGGAATAGATGAAGTCCGGGTGGCTTGCCGCGACCCGGCCGAAGAGGCCGTTCAGATGCGGGCCGATGCCGTGGCGGGCCCCGGCGCCGACCTCATGACAGGCCTTGCATTGGTCGAATACCTGACGACCGGCATCCGCATCGCCCGACTCCGCCGGGCGCGGCCCCGCAAGGACAGCGATTGCCGCCGCAAGGCCCAGAACCAGTCGGAACCGAACCATAGGAACCCGATCTCCGAATCTCGCCAGGCCGGCACTGCTGCGCCTGCGCTGCTTCCTCATGGGCGTCCATACTTCCATTGCGCGCACAGCTGTCAATTCTCTTCAACCCGGCTGTCCGAACCCGGGAGCCCACTCCAAGGGGGCGTCATGAAGTGTCATGTTTCGTCATGCGGGGCCGGGCGGGACCTTGCGATATGTCATGAAATGTCATCATCCGCATGCGCGCGGCGCATATCCTG
>JAPOZD010000066.1:9270-10565 GCA_026706245.1 Alphaproteobacteria bacterium | reverse complement strand
TCCTCATCGGCACGCCCGCGCTCACGCTCATCGGCTCCGCCGGCGCGGCGCTCACGCTCGGCGCGCGGCTCGGCGGGGTCTTGACGGCCATTCTCGTGCTGCCGCTCTATATTCCCGTCCTGATCTTCGGGGCCGCCGCCGCCGAAGGCCGGGAGGGCGCGCTCGCCCTGCTTGCCGCACTGTCGCTGGCCGCGCTCGCGCTGGCGCCGGCCGCGGCCGCAGCCGCACTCCGTCACGCCGTGGAGCAATAGGACCCTTGGCCCGCAGCCTGCACCGCCTCGCCAATCCCGGCCGCTTCCGCCGCTTCGCCGGCCGTGTCCTGCCCTGGACGGCCGGCCTGTCCGCGGCGGCCTTCACCGCCGGGCTCTGGCTGGCGCTGGTCGACTCGCCCATCGACTACCAGCAGAAGGATTCAGTGCGCATCATGTATGTGCATGTCCCGGCGGCGTGGATGGCGCTCAGCACCTATGCGGTCATGGCGCTGGCGAGCGCGGGCGCGCTCATCTGGCGCCATCCGCTCGCCGAAATCTCGGCGAAGGCGTCCGCAGCGCCGGGGGCCTGTTTCACCGTCGTCGCGCTCGTCACCGGCTCGCTCTGGGGCCTGCCGACCTGGGGCACATGGTGGGTCTGGGATGCGCGGCTCACCTCCGTCCTCGTGCTGCTCTTCCTCTATATCGGCTACATGGCGCTCTGGCGGGCGTTCGACGACCCGCGCCGGGCGGGGCGGGCAGCGGCGGTGCTGGCGGTGGTCGGCGCAGTCAACCTGCCGATCATCAAGTTCTCGGTGGACTGGTGGCACACGCTGCACCAGCCGGCGAGCGTCAGCCGCTTCGGCGCGCCGGCCCTCGACCCGGCCATGCTGCGCCCGCTGCTGGTCATGTATGCCGCCTTCCTGTTCTTCTGGGCGACGGTGCTGCTGCTCCGCATCCGCGCCGAACTCGACGAGCGCCGGCTTCAGGCGCTGGCGCTTCAGCGTTCGCCGTGACCGAGCCGGGCCAGCGCCCAGGTCGAGAGCAGCACCGAGGCCGCGAAGCAGAAGATGCCGGGGCCGGCCGACGCGCTGGTCAGCAGCCGCCCGTCCAGCACCAGCACGGTGAGCGCCACGATGAACACGTCCAGCATCGAGTATTTCGAAACGGCGCCCATCGCCGCGACCATGCGCCCTGCCGTCCTGCGGGACATCCACGCCCACCCGGCGAGGACGAGCTTCGCGACGGGGAAGGCAACCGAGAAAGCGCCGATGACAAGGGCGAGGAACCAGTTTCCTTCACGGGCACGCGCTGCGACTGCGGCCA
>JAPOZD010000066.1:0-9260 GCA_026706245.1 Alphaproteobacteria bacterium | reverse complement strand
GGATCGAATAGTCGGTCCCGAACCAGAGGCGTTCGACCGTGATCGCCGGCAGGACCAGCCCCGGCGCCAGCAGCAGGGCGGAGAGCGCCAGCAGCAGGCCCGTCGGACCGTTGGGCTTGCGGCGGCGATGTTCTAGGCTTCCTTCCGGACCCTCACCCGCGAGACCGTTCATGGACCTCAAATCCTGTATCCGGACGATCCCCGACTACCCGAAGCCCGGCATCCTGTTCTACGACATCTCGACCCTGATCGGGAACGGCAGGGCCTGGCGCTACGCCGTGGACCGGCTCTGCGAGGCGGTAGAGGACTTCGGCGCCGACCGGCTGGCCGGCATCGAGGCGCGCGGCTTCTTGGTCTCCGCTCCGGTGGCGGACAGGCTCGGCATCGGCTTCACCATGCTGCGCAAGCACGGCAAGCTGCCGGGCGATGTGGTCTCGCATCATTACGACCTCGAATATGGGACCGACACCATCGAAATCCAGGCGGATGCGGTCCGGCCGGGCGAGCGGGTGGTGGTGGTGGACGACCTGCTCGCCACGGGCGGCACCTTCGGCGCGGGCATCGAACTCCTGCGGCGCATCGGCGCGGATGTGCGCGGCGCAGTCTGCATCGTCGAACTCGCCTTCCTCGGCGGTCGCGCGCGGGTCGACGTGCCTTTGGTCAGCCTCGTCTCCTATGACGAATGATGGTTGAAATCCGGTCGATGCGGGCGGCGGACGGCCCGGCCGTGCTCGCGATCTATGGCGGCGGCATCGCCACCGGCCATGCGAGCTTCCAGGAGACGGTGCCCGCCTGGGAGGAATGGGACGCCGGCCATCTGGAATGCTGCCGGCTGGTGGCGGAACAGGGCGGCGAGGTCGTCGGCTGGGCGGCGCTCTCGCCGGTCTCCTCCCGGCCGGTCTATGCCGGCGTCGGCGAGGTCTCGATCTATCTGGCGGACGGCGTGCGCGGCCGGGGCGTCGGCGACCGGCTGCTCGGCGCCCTGATCGAATCCTCGGAAGCTGCCGGCCTCTGGACCCTCCAGGCCGGCATCTTCCCGGAGAACCAGGCCAGCATCGCGCTCCACCGCAAGTTCGGCTTCCGCCAGGTCGGCGTCCGCGAACGCCTCGGCCGCATGACCCACGGCCCCCTCGCCGGCGAGTGGCGCGACGTCATGCTCCTGGAAAGGCGAAGCCCGGCGGTGGTTTGAGAGGCCCGCCTCCCGAAACAGCTTCGGTTCCGGAAGCTACCGCGCCCTCGGATCGGCGGGAAAGCCTGGAATGCCCCGGGCGTGGCGGACCGCGTCGCGGACGGCGTCGGCTACGGCCTGGGCCGCGAGTTCTGCGACGAGGTCGAGGCCGGCTTCGACCTCTCCGGTTGCGAGGGTGAAGAGGGCGTCGCCGTCGAGGCTCGTGTGGGCGGGCGAGACCGTGCGCGCGATGCCGGTATGGGCGAGGTCGGCGACGCGGCAGGCTTCCGGCTTCCGCAGCCGGGCGTTCGTCGCGATGCAGCCGATGACGGTGTTCGACAGGCTGGCCGGCCGAGCGCCATAGGGATAGCGCGGGACATCCTCCGGCGCGCGGCAGCCGGCGAGCACCCGGCCGTCTTCGCCCAGCACGCTGCCGAGCGCGTTCACCGCCACGAGCGCGCCGACCGCAAGACCGCCGGAGCGGCGCACGGCGCTGCCCTGGCCGCCCTTGCTCGCCCATTCGGGCCCCGCCTCCTTGCCGACGGTGCAGCCTGCGCCGACGCCGACGGAGCCGCTGGCGGGCTCGTCCTCCCCCGCCGCCTCGCAGGCCGCCCAACCGGCCTCGCGGTCGATGCGGCGCATATCCGGGCTGCGGATGTCGAACACGACCGCCGCGCCCACAATGGGAAACCGGCCCACTGCAAGCGCGAGTCCGATTCCCTGCGCCTCGCACCAGTCCACCACGCCGTCGGCGGCCCGAAGGCCGAACAGGCTCGACCCGCATAGCACGACCCCGTGGCAGGCCTCGTTCGGCGCTGAGGGTCCGAGCACGGCCGCCTCGCGCGTGCCGGGCGCGCCGCCGCGCACCGCGACGCCGCCCACGGTCCCGGCCGGCGGCAGGACCACGGTGCAGCCCGTGCGGTGCTCCGGGTCGGTCCACATCCCGACCCGCATGCCTCTGACTCCAAGCGCCATCGAACCTCCGTCTCCCGGGGCCGGTCCGGCCGGGCGCAGATTACCGCCGCGCCGCGCCCTGGGAATACACATCCCGCCCCGGCCGAGCATCGACAACGGAGAAAGGCAACTGTAGGCTCCGGCCTTCGATTCCGCTTGTAGAGGATTGCGCGCCCATGCCGTCCCGCATCGCTCTCGCCGCCCTGCCGCTCCTGCTTGCCGCCGCGCCCGCCTTCGCCCACCACCCGCTGGGCGGCATGGTGCCTGAGACCTTCATGCACGGGCTGCTTTCCGGCATCGGCCATCCCGTGATCGGGATCGACCATTTCGCCTTCATCGTGGCGGTCGGACTGGCGGCGGCCTTCATGCGCAATGTCTGGGCGCCGCCGCTCGCAGCCGTTATCGGCATGGGAGCGGGCTGCCTGCTCGCGGTCGGCTCGGCGGCGCTGCCGATGGTCGAGCCGGTCGTTGCGCTTTCGGTGTTGCTGCTCGGCGGCATGGTGCTGTTCGGGCGCGGCCTCCCGGCTCCCGCTGCAGCGCTGCTGTTCGCCTTTGCCGGGCTGTTCCACGGCGCGGCCTATGGCGAGGCCGTGATCGGCGCGGAGCCGACGCCGGTTGTCGCTTATCTCGTCGGCCTGGCGGCCGTGCAGATGGCCATTGCGATCGGCGCGGCATTCCTGGTGCGCGGCGTCTGGAAGGCGGGCTCGGCTGCGGCCCTGCAGCCGCGGCTTGCGGGCGCGGTCTGCGCCGGCATCGGCTTCGCCTTCACGGTCGAGGCGCTGGAGGGCGCGCTGCTCGGCTGAACGCGGTCGGTCCGCCGCATCACTGGCCTTTGCGCTTCGGCATCGTTTCGGCGAGCGGCGCCACGCGGACTTTGACCGTTACCGGGCCGGCCTTCTCGAAGATGAGCATGAGCGGGAAGCTGCTGCCCGTCTTCAGCCCGGCTTTCAGGCCGAACAGCATCAGGTGGTCGCCGCCGGGCTCCAGCGCCGCTTCGCCGCCGGCCGGCACCTCGATGGCTTCCAGCCGGCGCATCGTCATCACGCCGCCTTCATGGATATGCGTGTGAATCTCGACGCGGTCGGCCGCCGGGCTCTCCGCGCCGACCAGCCGGTCTTCGCCGCCCGCATTGCGGATCGTGAGCCAGGCCGCGCCCGGCCGGGAGGGCAGCAGGATGCGCGCCCGGGCGTCCTCCACCGTCAGCGGTCCGTCGGCCGAAGCCGGGGCTGCCGCCGCTAGGGACGCGGCGAGCGCCGCCGCTAGGGCGAGCCGCAGCATCAGGCGGCGGTCAGCACCCGGAGGCCCCGGTCGAGACCGTCGATGGAGAGCGGGAACATGCGGTTGGCCATGACCTCCTTGACGATCATGGTCGAGGGCGTGTGGTCCCAGCGCGTCTCGGGCCGGGGGTTCAGCCAGATCGAATTCGGCCACTGGTCCAGCATGCGCTGCGCCCAGAGCAGGCCGGGCTCCTCGTTCCAGTGCTCCACGGAGCCGCCTTTGTAGGTGATCTCATAGGGGCTCATGAAGGCGTCGCCCACGAAGATCACCTTGTAGTCCTTGGGATAGGTGTTGATGACGTCCCAGGTCGGCGTGCGCTGCTCATGGCGCCGGCGGTTGTCCCGCCACATATATTCGTAGGTGAAGTTGTGGAAGTAGTAGTATTCGAGATGCTTGAACTCGGTGCGCGCGGCCGAGAACAGTTCCTCGCAGACCCGGATATGGTCGTCCATCGAGCCGCCGACATCGAAGAACATCAGCACCTTGACGCGGTTGCGGCGCTCCGGGCGCATGACGATGTCGAGCAGCCCGCCATTATGCGCGGTGCTGCGGATCGTCTCGTCGAGATCGAGCTCGTCATCCTCGCCCACCCGCGCGAATTCGCGCAGCCGCCGCAGTGCCAGCTGGATGTTGCGGATGCCGATCTGGACGTGGTCGTCATAGTTCTTGTATTCGCGCTTGTCCCACACCTTCAGCGCGCGGCCCTGCCGGCGGCGGCGCTGGCCGATGGCGACGCCCTCCGGGTTGTAGCCGCCGGTGCCGTAGGGCGAGGTCCCGGCGGTGCCGATCCAGCGGTTGCCGCCCTGGTGGCGCTCCTTCTGCTCCTCCAGCCGCTTGCGAAGCTCCTCCATGAGCTTCTCCCAGCCGCCCATCGCCTCGATGGCCGCCTTGTCCTCCTCGCTGAAATACTTCTCGGCTTGGAGCAGCAGCCATTCCTCGGGAATCTCATCGCCGAACAAGGTCGCCGTTATGTCCTCGACACCCTTGAAGAAGGTTCCGAACACGCGGTCGTAGCGGTCGAAATATTTCTCGTCCTTCACCAGCGCGGCGCGGGAGAGATAGTAGAAATCGTCGATATTGTACATCACGAGGCGCCTGTCCATCGCCTCGATCAGCATGAGGAATTCGCGGATCGTCGCCGGGATCTTCGCCTTCTTTACGTCGAAGAAGAAGTTGATGAGCATCAGCGGCCCTCGCGTCTCGCCATAAAGATCAGGCGCTCGAAGAGATGCACGTCCTGTTCGTTCTTCAACAGCGCGCCGTAGAGCGGCGGGATGGACTTGTTGCCGTCCTTGCCGCGCAGGACTTCCGGCGGAATGTCTTCCGCCATCAGCAGCTTCAGCCAGTCCAGAAGCTCGGAGGTGGAGGGCTTCTTCTTGAGGCCCGGCACCTCCCGCATGTTGAAGAAGGCCTCCATCGACTCCTTCACCAGCTCCTTCTTGATGTCCGGGAAGTGGACATCGACGATCTCCTGCATCGTCTCGGGGTCCGGGAAGCGGATATAGTGGAAGAAGCAGCGGCGCAGGAACGCGTCCGGCAGCTCCTTCTCGTTGTTCGAGGTGATGATGACGATCGGGCGCGCCTTCGCCTTGACCGTCTCGCCGGTCTCGTAAACGAAGAATTCCATCCGGTCGAGCTCCTGCAACAGGTCGTTCGGGAACTCGATATCGGCCTTGTCGATCTCGTCGATCAGCAGCACCACCTTCTCGTCGGAGGTGAAGGCGTCCCAGAGCTTGCCGCGGTCGATATAGTTGCGGATGTCCTTCACCCGCTCGTCGCCTAGCTGGCTGTCGCGCAGGCGCGAGACCGCATCGTATTCGTAGAGGCCGTGCTGGGCCTTGGTGGTGGACTTGATGTGCCAGGTGATGAGGCGCAGGCCGAGCGCCGAGGAGACCTCCTCCGCCAGCATGGTCTTGCCGGTGCCCGGCTCCCCCTTGACCAGCAGCGGCCGCTCCAGGGTGATGGAGGCGTTGACCGCCAGCATCAGGTCTTCGGTGGCCACATAGCTTTCGGTGCCGGTGAAACGCATCTCGGTCATGGGGGCGCCTGTTTCCTTCGTTGCGTCGCTCGCGCAGGGGTCGGGCGGACCCTAAAGACGGTCCTTTCCGTAATCAAGGCGCGGCGCGGTGACGCGGCAGGGCGGCGCAGGGAGCCCGCCGGCGTTGAACGCCCCGCGTCCGTCCGCTAGAACCGGGGGGACGGGAAGGGGAGGCGCAGGCCGTGTGGGACAACGGGCTCGGCAAATATCTTTACGGGATGACGATGATCCTCTGCGCGGCGGGCTTTCTGTTCGTGGCGAGCCGGATGCACGGCGCGATGGAGTGGGTCGCCTGGGCCGGCTTCCTCGGATGCACGGCCTTCGTCTTCTGGCTGATCGCACACCACACCCGCGAGCCGGGCGGACACTGAGGCGTTAGCCCCCGATTCAAGGGGCCATACGGGGTTCGCTGCGGGGATTGCCCAAGCTGTCGATGATCGGGCAGTCCGGCCGGTCGTCGCCCCGGCAGGCATCGACGAGATGGGCGAGTTCGTCATGCAGCGACTGGAGTTCGCGCTGCTTCTTCGCAATCTCCTCCAGGCGCGCCGTTGCGATGCGTTTCACGTCCGCGCTGGAACGCCGGCGGTCCTCGTAGAGGCCGAGCAGCTCCCGGCATTCCGAGATCGAAAACCCGAACTCCCGCGCCCGGCGCACGAAGACGAGCTTCCGCACCGAGGCGTCGTCATAGCTCCGATAGCCGGCCTCCGAGCGCACCGGCGCCGGCACCAGCCCGATATCGGCATAGTAGCGCACCGTCTTCGCGGGCAGCCCGGCGGCGTTCGATGCAGCGGAGATGTTCATGGGCTTCGGCGGGCGCTTGACCTTCCAGTAACTGGAAACATTATGTTGCCGGAGAGGATAGGACAAGAGGCATCGCCATGGTCGCCATAGCCGCGAGAGTCGCGATCGACTGGCACTGCCGCCACACATGGCGGCGGGCCTCGAAGAACACGGCCTGGTGCCTGCTCGGCTGTGCCATCGGCGATTTCGGCACCATCGCCTTCTTCCAGTTCACCGGCATTCCCTGGCCGACCCTGGCGATCATGACCCTCGCCATCGTCAACGGGCTGCTGACCTCCATCGCCCTGGAGACGTTCATCCTCTCCCGCCAGATGGACTTGGCGACAGCGTTCCGGACGGCCATCGGCATGTCTTTCATCTCGATGGTGGCGATGGAAGCCATGATGAACGCGGTGGACTGGGCGCTGACCGGCGGCGCGGTGCTGACATGGTGGGTCGTGCCGCTCATGCTGGCCGCGGGCTTCGTCACGCCGCTTCCCTACAATTACTGGCGGCTGAAGGCGCTCGGAAAGGCATGCCACTGAGGGCGGCGGGCCCGTGAGACACGCTCTTGCGCTCCTCGCGTTTCTGGTTCCGGCGGCCGGGTTCGCCGGCCACGAACTGGACGGCCGCGACCTGGAAAACGGGCAGGCGCTCTATGCGGAGCACTGCGCCTCCTGCCACGGGGCGAAGCTGGAGGGCCAGCCCGATTGGCGACAGCCCGGTCCGGACGGCGTCTTTCCCGCGCCGCCCCACGATGCGACGGGCCACACCTGGCACCACGACAACCAGCTGCTGTTCGACTACACGAAACTCGGCGGCGAAGCGCTGTTCGCGGCGCGCGGCATCCGTGGGCCGAAGAGCGGAATGCAGGGGTTTGCGGATGTCCTGAGCGATGACGGGATCTGGGACATTCTCGCCTATATCCGCTCCACCTGGCCGGAGCGGGTCAAGGAAGTACAGGCCGCGAGGAATCCGCCTCACAACCGGTAGCCGCCTTCTATCGCCGGATGCCGCGCAAGGCGTCGCTTGAAGGGAAATTCCCGCCGCGCTATCCAGAAAGAGGGCGAAACAGCGAGGCAATCTTCCATGACCGGCACGCCGGGTTATTTCCAGGGCAAGACCATCGTCATCACCGGGGCTGCAAGCGGCATCGGCCGGGCGACCGCGCAGATCTTCACCCGCGAGGGCGCCCATGTCGTCGCCTGCGACATCGACGAAGAGGGCAATGACAACACGGTTGAGATCATCCGCCAGACCGGGGGCCGGGCGCTCGCCGTCGCGACCGACGTCACCCGCCGCGAGGACGTGGACGCGGCGGTCGCGGAGGCCATCCGTGAGTTCGGGCGCATCGACTTCATGTTCAACTGCGCCGGCGCGGCGGTGCGCCGGTCCGCCTTCCTCGACATCGACGACGACCTCTGGCGGCGTACCTGGGCGATCAATGTGGACGGCGTGCTCTACGGCATGCAGGCGGTGCTGCCGCACATGCTGGAGAACGGCAGGGGCGTGATCGTGAATGTCGCCTCCATGTCCCACAAGCGCGGCGGGCCCGGCACCTCGGTGCATTACGCCTCCGCCAAGGGCGCGGTGCTCACCATGACGCTGGGTGTGGCGCGGGAGTTCGCAAATCGCGGCATACGCTGCCTGTCGATCTCGCCGGGTCCCGTCGAGACGCCGTTCCAGGCCGCGGCCGCAACGACGCCCGACACGATGGCGACCTTCCTCTCGGACGTGCCAATGGGCCGCTTCGGCAAGCCCGAGGAGATCGGCGAGCTCGTGCTCTTCATGTGCTCCGACGCCTGCGAGTTCATGACCGCCGACACCGTCTATGTGAACGGCGGCGGCGGCTGGCGGTAGGGCCGCCTACTGCCCGAAGCGGTTTTCGGGGTCGGCGGCGAAGGCCTCTTCTTCCGGCGTGGAGGGGCGGCCGAGGACGGCGTTGCGGTGGGGGAAGCGGCCGAAACGGCGGATAATGTCGCGGTGCTTGCGGCCGTATTCGCCGCTGCCGGGGCCTCCATAGGCGTCGAACAGGCGGACGACGAGCTCCTGGTCGGCAAGCGCCTCGCTGTGCTCCAGCGGCAGGTAGAAGAATGTGCGGAGCGTGGCCGGCAGGGTGCGGTCGAAGCCGCGCGCGACGGCGAAATGCGCGAGCTCGCGGGCGCGCGGGTCGCCGGCGAAGGCGCGCGCCGTGCCCCGGTAGATGTTTCGGGGAAACTGGTCGAGCAGCAGGATGAGCGCGAGGCAGTGACGCGGCCGCCAGCGCCAGTCGTCGAAGCCGCCGGCGATTGCCTCCTCGACGGCGGGCTCGAATCGGCGGCACAGCTCGTCGAACGCCGGTCCGCCCCGGAACCAGGCCTCGCGCTGCCAGCCGAAATCGGGCGCCTCGGGCGGGCCGAACCAGAATTCGAGCACGGCATCCGGTTCCGTCATGCTATCAGCCCTTTCTCTTGCAGGATGCGGTCGAGCTCGCCGGGGTCGCGCCATTCGATATTGACGGCCACGGTCTCCACCGCGTCCCGAATGTCCGCCGGCAGGCGCACGGCATCCTTCTCGGTCGTGACGCATCTGGCGCCGAGCGCCGCCGCCTGCTCGAGGAGCGCCGCCGCCTCCTCAGGCTTGTAGGCGTGGTGGTCCGGAAAGGCGCGGAAATCGACCAGCCGCGCGCCCAGCTCCTGCAGGGTCTCGGCGAATTTGGCCGGCCGGCCGATGCCGGCGAAGCCGAAAACGGCCTCGCCCGCAAGCCGCTCGCCGCCCGGCGCCGGCATGAGACGCGCTTCGAGCCGGGGCAGGCCGTTCGGCAGGGCGCAACGGGGATGGCCCACTACGACGAGCGCATCGGCGCGCGCATGGGCCGCTTCGGCAGGCTCGCGCAAAGGTCCGGCCGGGAAGACGCGGCCGTTGCCGTAGCCGACCGCGCCGTCGGCCACCAGGATCGCCGCGTCCTTGGCGAGGCTCCCGTTCTGGAAGCCGTCGTCCATCACGACGATGCTGGCGCCCGCCCCGGCCGCGGCGACCGCGCCGGCGGGGCGGTTGCGGGCC
>JAPOZD010000242.1 GCA_026706245.1 Alphaproteobacteria bacterium | reverse complement strand
GCGGCGCTGCTCGCGGAGGCGGGCCATGAGGTCGTCGGCGTCACCCTGCAGCTTTACGACCACGGCGCGGCCACGCAGCGCAAGGGCGCCTGCTGCGCCGGCCAGGACATTCACGACGCCCGCGCGGTCGCCGACCGGATCGGCATTCCGCATTACGTGCTGGACTATGAGAGCCGCTTCCGGGCCGCCGTCATGGAGGATTTCGCCGAAAGCTACCTCGCCGGCGAGACGCCCCTGCCCTGCGTGCAGTGCAACCGGACGGTGAAGTTCCGCGACCTGCTGGCGACGGCGCGGGACCTCGACGCGGCCGCGCTCGCCACCGGCCATTATGTGCAGCGCCTGCCGGGCCCGGAGCTGCACCGCGCCGCCGACGCTGGCAAGGACCAGAGCTATTTCCTGTTCGCGACCACCCGCGAGCAGCTCGATTTCCTGCGTTTTCCGCTGGGCGGCATGCCCAAGGACCGGGTGCGGCGGGAAGCGGCGCGGCTCGCCCTGCCGGTGGCGGCGAAGCCGGACAGCCAGGACATCTGCTTCGTGCCGGACGGCCGCTATGCCGACATCGTCGCGCGGCTGCGCCCCGGCGCGCTGGAGCCGGGCGAGATCGTGGACCGGAACGGCCATGTGCTCGGCCGGCATGAGGGCATCGTCAACTTCACCGTCGGCCAGCGGCGCAGGCTGGACCTGGGCAACGCGGCCGACGGCGAGCGGCTTTACGTGCTGGCGCTGGACCCGGAGCGCCATCGGGTCGTCGTCGGCCCCCGCGAGGCGCTCGGACGCCGGCGCTTCAGGGTGCGCGACGTCAACTGGCTCGGGGACGGCAATGCGCCGGTGGAGGGGCAGAAGGCCGAGGTGCGTATCCGGTCGAGCGCCCCGCCCCGGCCGGCGGCCCTCCATCCGCAGGACGGCGGTGTGGAGGTCCTGCTGGACGAGCCAGAATACGGAATCGCCGCCGGTCAGGCCGCCGTCTTCTACGATGGCGACCGGGTGCTCGGTGGCGGCTGGATCGTCAGGGAACGGGAGAAGCCGACCGGCTAACCCTTGCGCTTCGCCAGGCGCTCCAGCGTTTCGGCGATCATCCGCTTCGGCTCGTCGGTCTCCATGGCGCGCGCGAGGCTGCGGATGCCGGCCTGGATCGCGTCGTTCACCGGCATCGCCTCCCATTCGCGGATCAGTTCCTTCTGGAGCCGGATGGCGCGCGGGCCGCCTTCCAGAATCTGTTCGACCCAGTGCTCTACAGCATTGTCGAGTTCGTCGGCCGGCACGACCTTTTCGACCAGCCCCCAAGAGAGCGCCTCCGCCGCGTCGATGTTCTCGGCCGTGTAGCAAAGCAGCTTCGCCCTGCCCCACCCGATCAGTTGCGGGAAGAGCGCCGCCTCCACCACCGACGGCAGGCCAACCCTGACCTCCGGCATGCCCAGCACGGCATTTTCCGATGCGACCCGCATGTCGCAGGCCGCCGCCACCTCCAGCCCGGCGCCGAGGCAATAGCCGTTGATCCGCCCGATCACCGGCACGGGGCAGTCCCGAAGCGCCTTCGACATGAGGTGGATGCGGGTAATGAACGCGCGGGCGGACACGGGGTCTAGCGCGCCGAGTTCACGCAGGTCCGCCCCGCCCATGAACGCCTTGGGACCGTTGCCCGTCACCACGACCGCGCGCAGGTCGCTCCGCCCGGAGAACCCGTTCACGGCGTCGGCGAAGGCCTGCGCCGTCGCGCCGCTCAGGCAGTTCAGGCGGCGCTCATTGTCGATGGCGACGCGCGCCACCCCGCGCCCGTCGATGCTGGCTTCAACCAACCCTTCAGACATCTGCTGCAATTCCCTCTTAGAACAGTGAATAGGCACCGTCGATGACGAAGGTGTCGCCGGAATGGTAGCGGCTGGCGTCGGAGACCAGATAGACCGCGATGCCGCCGAAATCCTCCTTCTCGCCCCAGCGGCCGACGGGCACGCGGGGCAGCACGGCGTCGCGGAAGCGGTCCCAGTTGAAGGCGGGCTCCGTCATCGGGGTCTCGATCCAGCCGGGCAGCACGCTGTTGGCGCGGATGCCGTTGCGTCGGTATTCGGCCGCGAGCGCGCGCAGCATAGCGAGCAGCGCGCCCTTGCCGGGGCCGTAATGCTCGCCCCGCGCCTGGCCCATAATGGCGGCGAGGCTCGACGTCGCCGCCAGCGAACCGGCGATGCCCTGCTCGACCATGTGACCGGCCGCCGCGCGAAGCGTGAAGAACACGCCGTCCAGATTGACGTCCAAAACCCGGCGCCATTCCGCCGTCGTCATGGTCGAGAAGCCGCCCTTGAGCGCCCGGCGGTCCGAGGAGACGCCGGCATTGGCGAAGCAGGCCGTGACCTTGCCGAGTTCGGCCACCGTCTCAGCGAATCGTTCGGCGACCTCCTCTTCGTTGGACACGTCGCAGCGCATGGCAACCGACTTCACGTCGTATTGCCGGAGCACCTCGAGCGCGGCGGCGTTTTTCGCCTCGTTCGTGCCCCAGATGCAGACATCGCCGCCCGCCTGGGCGATGGCTTCCGCAAAGCCGAGGCCGATGCCGCTGTTGCCGCCGGTAATCAGGGCCGCTTTGCCGGCGAGATTGAAGGGCTCATAGGCCATGGATCGCGCTTCCTTTCACAGGGCGCCGGGTTCAGATGCCCGGAGGGGTCCCCAAGCGGCGGGAGGCCGGGCCGATAACGGATTCGACCGCGAGGCCGATGGAGATCAGCCGTTCGTCCATGCCGCGCCCGGCGAGCAATTGCAGGCCCACCGGCATGCCGGAACCGTCGAGGCCGGCCGGAATCGTAAGTCCGCAAAGCGCCAGCATATTGCCCGGCATGGTGTTGCGGAGCGCGGCCATGTTGTGCGTGCGGTAGCCTTCCCCTTCGGCGGCGTGCTGGAGGAGCGGCGCGGTGATCGGCGTCGTCGGCCCCACAACGGCGTCGATATCGGCGAGGCGCGCACTCGCCGCCGCCGCGGCGCGGGCGAGGCGCATCTTGCGGCCGAGATAATCCGTGGCCGTCACCGTCCCGAACATCTCGAAGCGGCTGCGGACATTGGGGTCCAGCGTCGCCTTGAACTCCGGCAACTCGTTTTCGATGAAGGCAACGAATTCGGGAACCGTCAGCCCGCCCTTGCCGAAGACTTCGTTGGCGACGGCAAGTTCCGGGAAGTCGAAGGACCGCACTTCTGCGCCCCGCTCTTCAAGCTCGGCAAGCGCGGCGCGCACGGTCTCCGCCACGCCCGGTCCGCAATCCTCGAAGAAGCCCTCGACCACGCCGAGCCTGAGGCCGGCCGGGTCAACCGCCCCGGGCGGCATCCGGCAGACGGGGTCGATGGCGGCGAAGGCGAGCGCTGCATCGGCGACGGAACGGGTCAGCACGCCGGCCGTGTCGAGCGACGGGCTGAGCGGCACGATGCCCTCCAGCGACCAGCGCCCATAGCTCGTCTTGACGCCGACCGTGCCGGTGAAGCTCGCCGGAACGCGCACCGAACCCGCCGTGTCGGAGCCGAGCGCCGCGACCGCCGTGCCTTCCAGCAGCGAGACGCCGGCCCCGGCGCTGGAGCCGCCCGGAACCCGGTGCGATTCCCCGCCCCATGGATTGCGCGGCGTGCCCCAATGCGGGTTCGATCCGATGCCACCAAAGGCGAATTCGACCGTGTGCGTCTTGCCGGTAATGACGGCGAGCCCGTTCCGCACCGCCGCAACGACCGGGCCTTCCGCCTCCCACGAGGCGGGCAGCGGCTTCGGGGCGCCGGCATGGGTCGGCGTGCCGGCAAGCCCAAAGAGGTCCTTGACCGACACCGGCAGGCCCTGCAGCGGCCCGAAATCGAGGCCCTCAGCGAAGGCGGCGTCGGCCAGATCGGCCGCGCGGCCGGCCTGGTCCGGCATCCAGAGCTTGTAGGCCCCGAGCGCCTCCTTGCGGTTTTGAAGCGCCTGCTCCAGCAGGCCGCGCGCCGTCGCCCGGCCGGCCCGCAGCGCCTGGCCGAGTTCGGCGATGGTGGCAGAGGAAATGTCGGTCATCGTTCTTCGACTGTAGGACGCGCACCGAGAGAATCCTAGCTACCGCCGCCCCGGTTCGTGCTTAGATGCGGCCCGTCCCCCTGCCCGAGGAGCGCGCCATGCCGAGCTTCACCGTCGAACTCGAAGCGCCCGACATCGCGCCCTACAAGGCGGGCAATACGGGCATTGATTATGTGCATCGCTTCGACAGCGGCGCGCCGGGCCCGCATGTGCTCGTCAATGCCATCACGCACGGCAACGAGATCTGCGGGGCCATCGCGCTCGATTTCCTGTTCCGCGAGCGCATCCGGCCGCGGCGGGGCGTGCTGACGCTCTCCTTCGCCAATATTGCGGCCTATGAGCGCTTCGACCCGAAGGACCCTGGCGCGTCGCGGTTCGTCGATGAGGATTTCAACCGGGTGTGGACGCTCGAAACCCTGGAGGGGCCGCGGCAGAGCGTTGAGCTTGCGCGCGCCCGTGAACTCCGTCCCGTGTTCGAACAGGCGGACTTCCTGCTGGATGTCCATTCCATGAGCACGGCTTCGGTCCCGCTCATGCTCTGTCACGGACTGGAGAAGGAGCGCGCCTTCGCCCTCAAGGTGGGCTATCCGGGAACGATCGTCTGCGGGCCGGGCCATGTGGAAGGCTTGCGGATGATCGAGCACAGGCCCTTCAACGACCCGGCGAACCCCAAGGTGGCGCTGCTGGTGGAGGCAGGCGAGCACTGGGCGTCTTCAACGGCCGTGCATGCGCTCGATACCGTGCTGCGCTTCATTGCGGCAGCCGGAAGCCTCGACTTCGCCGATGTCGAAACCCATATCGCCGACAGGGCGCCGCCCCGGCCGCGCCTGCTGGAGGTGACCGATGGCATCGTCGCCCGGACCGACCGGTTCCGCTTCATGGCGCCCTATATCGGCTGCGAGGTATTCGAGCGGGCCGGCACGGTCATTGCCCGGGACGGCGACCGGGAGATCGCGACGCCCTACGACGGAGCGATCCTGATCATGCCCAACCATTCCGGACCGGGGCCGGGGCGCAAGGGCCGCATCTGCCGGCCTGTCGGGGAAGGGAGCGTCGATGGCGCGTAAGGGCCAGCGGAGACGGGGCCGGAGAACGCGCGTCCAGGCCGCCCGTTTCGGACGCAGCCTGCCGCTGCGCTTCCGCAACTATGTGATTGCCGGCGTCCTCGTCACCGCTCCCATCGGCATCACCGTCTGGATCGCCTGGCAGATCGTCCAGTTCTTCGATGCCCGCGTCCGGGCCATCATTCCGGAAGGCTACAACCCGGAACAGTATCTGCCCTTCTCCATACCCGGCATCGGCCTGATTATCTTCGTAATTGCGCTTTCGCTGGTCGGCTACCTGGCTGCCGGCCTGATGGGCCGGACCCTGATTCGGGCCGGCGAGCGCCTGTTGAGCCGCATGCCGGTCGTGCGCACCGTCTATGGCGCGCTCAAGCAGATTTTCGAAACCGTGCTGGCGCACAAGGCCACGGCCTTCCGGCAGGTCGTGCTGGTGGAGTATCCCCGGCGCGGCCTCTGGTGCCTGGCCTTCGTCTCTGGCAAGACCGAAGGTGAAGTGCAGAACCTGACGGAAGACGAGCTGGTGAACATCTTCCTGCCGACGACGCCCAACCCCACTTCCGGCTTCCTCCTGTTCGTGCCGAGGAGGGACCTGACGCCGCTTTCCATGACCGTGGAGGAGGGCATCAAGATGGTGGTCTCCGGCGGCATCGTGACGCCGCCCGACCGGCGTCCGGAGGAAGAGCGCAGCATCCCGAAAATTCCGGCCGAATCGACGTGAAGGTGGACCTCGAAAGGGTTGCGTCGGTCATCCGTGAGACCGCCGCAGCCGAGATGGTGCGGCAATTCACCGACCTCGACCCGGACGACATCGGCGAGAAGTCCCCCAACGACTTCGTCACCGCCGTCGATCTGGCGATGGAGGCGCGATTCGCAAAGCGGCTGCCGGACCTGCTGCCGGGCTCGGTGCTGGTCGGCGAGGAGGCGGCCGCGGCCGACCCGGACATCCTCGACCGCCTGGCCGAAGACCGGCCCGTCTGGGTCGTCGATCCGCTGGACGGAACGGCGAACTTCGCGTCCGGCTATCCGCTTTTCTGCACCATCGTCGCGCTCGTCAACAGCGGCGAAACGGTGGCCGGCTGGATCTACGACCCCTTCTCGGAACGCATGGCGCTGGCAGAGCGCGGGGGCGGCGCCTTCATGGGCGGGCGGCGGCTCAAGGTCGTCCGGCCCGCCAACCTCAGAGACATGAACGGCGCCATCTACGGCTACAAGTTCCGGACGAGCGACGCTTACCGGGAAATCTGGGGACGCGGGCGCGGACGCCTCGGCCATTGCTTCAACACGCGCTGCGTCGGGCAGGAATATCTGGCGCGCCTGCTCGGCCGGGCGCATTTCGGCCTCTATACCCGGCTGAACCCGTGGGACCATGCCGCCGGCTGCCTGCTGCACGAGGAAGCCGGCGGCGCCGCCGCTTTGCACGGCGGCGCGCCCTATCGCCCGCTGGGGCCGCGCCACGGCCTGCTGGTGGCGCCGGACTGGGACATCTGGCGCCAGATCGAGACTGACCTGATCCGCCGCGTGTCGCTATGATTGCGCCGTCTTCCCGAATTCGGACTGCAACGCCATGAGTACTGCTTCGCTCGCATTCGTCGGCCTGGGCGTCATGGGCTTCCCGATGGCAAGGCACCTCGCCGCCGCGGGCCACGATGTCACCGTCTATAACCGCACCCGCGAGAAGGCCGAAGCCTGGGTCGGCGTACACGGCGGCAGCGCCGCCGCAACGCCCCGGGAGGCGGCGGCGGGCGCGGACATCGTGTTTTCCTGCGTCGGCAATGACGACGATGTGCGCAGCGTCGTTTACGGCGATGACGGCATCTTCGCCGGCATCCGGCCGGGCTCGGTGTTCGTGGACCACACCACCGCTTCGGCGGACCTCGCGCGCGAACTCTATGCGGAAGGCAGGGAACGTGGCATCGCCTGCATCGACGCGCCCGTGTCGGGCGGCCAGGCGGGCGCGGAGAACGGCGTTCTCACCGTCATGTGCGGCGGCGACAGCGAGCCCTTCGAGCGCGCCCGGCCGGCCATGACCTGTTACGGACGCGCGGTGACGCTGCTGGGCGCGCCCGGCAACGGGCAACTCACCAAGATGGTGAACCAGATCGCGATAGCCGGCCTGCTGCAGGGGCTGTCCGAGGCGCTCAATATGGGCCTCAAGGCCGGGCTCGACATGCCGCTCGTGCTGGAGGTCATTTCCAAGGGTGCCGCAGGCTCCTGGCAGATGGACAATCGCGGCCAGACCATGATCGACGACAAGTTCGACTTCGGCTTCGCCGTGGACTGGATGCGCAAGGACCTCGCGATCTGCCTCGCCGAAGCCGAGCGCAACGGCGCGCGCCTGCCGATGACCGCCGCCATCGACCAGTTCTACAAGCATGTCCAGCAGGAAGGCGGCGGGCGCTGGGACACCTCCGCCCTCATCCACCTGCTGCACAATACTTAGAGCACGATCCAATCTGTCTGGATCGACTGTTTGTCGACGGGGAGCCGCGGTCCTTGCCCCCAATTCGTCGCCCCGGACCCCGATCCGGGGCCCATCCACAACCGTTTCGGCCTGGCGGAAAGGCCGGGAGATGGACCTCGGCTCTCCGCTACGCTCCGGCCGGGGTGACGATCTTTGGATAGGCCCCGGAGGGTTCCGCTTGAGTTACGAGTTCGGCGACAGGCCCATCTGCCAGAAGTCGATCTCCAGGCGCGTCGCGTCGCCGAAAATGCGTTCGAGTCCCGGGAGCCGCGCCGGTCCCCCGCGCCGGGCGAACAGGTCGTCGAGCTGGGCAATCGCTGCCGCCGCCGTCTCCTGGTACTCCCGGCCGGCATACATCTCGATCCAGGCCCCGTAAGGGTTGCCCCGCGCAGATTCGGCGAGAGAGCGGCCGATTTCCGCATAGCCGACGATGCAGGGCGCGAGCGCGACATGCAGGTCGAGCAGGTCGCCGGCGAGCCCGCGCTCCAGCACATAGCGGGTATAGGCCATCGTCGCCGGCGCTTCCGGCAGCGCGGCCATGTCCGCCTCTTCCAGCCCCCAGCCCTTGCAGAAGGCGACATGGAGGCGCATTTCGGTGTCGGCGATGGCGAGCGCGGTTTCCGCGCCGTGGCGGATATCGGCGAGCGATTCGCCCTTGAACGCCGCCAGCGCATAGGCGCGCGCGAAATGGACCAGGAACAGGTAGTCCTGCTCCAGATAGTGCCGGAAACAGGCCTCCGGCAGGCTGCCGTCGCCGACCGCCTTCACGAATGGATGGTCGATATAGGCCTGCCAGTCCGCGGCGACGGCCTTTTTCAGCCGGTCGAACAGGCCCATCAGAGCAACGACCGGGTTTCTTCGGGCAAGGTGACGCGAATGCCGTCCAGCTCGTCCGTCACCGCGATCTGGCAGCCGAGCCGGGAGGTCGGCGTCAGGCCGAAAGCAAGGTCGAGCATGTCTTCCTCGTCCTCGTCGGGCTCCGCCAGCTTCCCGTACCAGTCCTCATCGACGATCACATGGCAGGTCGAGCAGGCGAGCGAACCTTCGCAGGCGCCCTCGATGTCGATGTCGTATTTGCGCGAGATTTCCAGAATCGTCATGCCCGCCGGCGGCTCGACCGTCTGCTCGCTTCCGTCCGGGCTGACAAAGGTAATCTTCGGCATGACACACATCCTGTGAGCCGCGCCTTCTACCGCCTTCGCAACCTTGCCGCAAGGCGGTTCCAGGCCTCCGCAAAGGCGTCGATATCCGCTTCCGCGAGGCCCGGTCCGAGGCTGACCCGGATGGCCTCGCCCGCCGCCGTTTCGCCCACTCCCATCGCCAGCAGCACATGCGAGGCATCCACCTTCCCGGAAGAGCAGGCGGCTCCCGCGCTCACCGCGAATCCTTCGAGGTCGAAGGCCATCACCTGGGTCTCGCCGGAGACGCCGGGCATGCCGATACAACTCGTATTTCCGAGCCGGGGTCCGTCGCTTCCGTAAATGACAGCGCCTTCGAGCCGGGCCTCCAGCCGGTCGCGGAGCGCTGCCATATCGGGGAGCGGATGCGCGACCGCGCCGAAGCCGGCAATGCCGACAACGTTTTCCGTGCCGCCCCGCCGCCGGCGCTCCTGCGCGCCGCGGATTGCGCCGTCGAGGGCGCGCTCTGTGCGCAGCACCAGAGCCCCGACGCCCATCGGCCCACCGAGCTTGTGCGCCGAGAGCGCCAGCGAATCCGCCTCGATGGCGGCGAGGTCGAGCCGCCCGGCCGCCTGCACCGCATCGCAATGCCAGAGCCCGCCGGTCTCGCGCACCCGCCGCCCGACCTCCTCAAGAGGGTGAATGGCCCCGGTTTCGTTGTTGGCGGCCATCAGCGCGACGGCCGCGCCCGGCGGGATCGAGTCGGGGCATAAGCGTCCGCCGCCGTCCACGGGCAGGCGTCGGCCGGCTGCATGGTCGAGCACGGACGCATGCTCGCTCGCCCCCGCCAGCCATTCGCGCCCGGCGAGCGCGAGCGCGTTCGCCTCGGTGCCGCCGGAGGTGAACACGACCTGCTCCGGCGCCGCGCCGGCGAAGGCCGCGACCCGCGCCCGCGCCTCTTCGACGAGGCGGCGCGCGGTGCGCCCCTCGCCATGCACGGAGGAGGGGTTGCCGAGCACGGCCATCGCGGCCGCCATGGCGTCCCGCGCGGCCGGGGCCAGCGGCGCGGTGGCGTTCCAGTCCATGTAAATGCGGCGTTTTGCCATGACGCGGCCTCTTGACGGCCCGAACCGACCGACCCAGTTAGACCCGGCTCATCCGCAAAGGAAAGCCCCTCCGGCGGCAGGCCTGCCGCCCGGACCGAAGCAACGGGATTCCACGCCCATGCCCGACGTTATCGTGAACGGTCCCGAGGGCCGGCTCGAAGCGCGCTACCACCATGTCGACGACCAGGCGGCCCCGATTGCGCTGATGCTCCACCCGCATCCGCAGCATGGCGGCACGATGCACAACAAGGTGGTTTACAACCTGTTCCATTGCTTCGTCCGGCGCGGGTTCTCGGTCATGCGCTTCAACTTCCGCGGCGTCGGGCGCTCGCAGGGCGAATACGGGCGCGGAGAAGGCGAACTCGCCGACGCGGCGGCCATTCTCGACCACATGCAAAGCCTCAGGAAGGACCCCGTCAAGGTCTGGATCGCGGGCTTTTCCTTCGGCGCCTGGATCGGCATGCAGCTGCTGATGCGCCGGCCGGAGATTTCCGGCTTCATCTCCGTCGCCCCGCCGGCGAACATGTACGACTTCACTTTCCTCGCGCCCTGCCCGTCCTCCGGCCTGATCGTCAACGGCACGAAGGACGAGGTCGTGACGACGGACTCGGTCGAAAAGCTGGTCGAGAAGCTGCGCACCCAGCGCGGCATCGTCATCGACCACAAGATCATCCCCGGCGCCAACCACCTCTTCACGCGCCATCTCGAACAGTTGAACGGCGCGGTCGAAGCCGATCTGGACAGGCGCCTCGCGGCCGACAGCGGCTGACCCGGGTTATCCTCCGGCGTCATGAGCCCGGCGGCGCAGGCCGTGACACCGGCAAGACTTCCGCGCTAGGCTCCTTTCCGACGGGAGGCGCACGGCCCCGACGGAACGGAGGGCCGCAAGTCCGCA
>JAPOZD010000191.1:652-10726 GCA_026706245.1 Alphaproteobacteria bacterium | reverse complement strand
AAGGAAAAGATCCGGATCACGCTCGGCAAGGTTCCGTTCGTCCAGGATGCGGTCGCGGCTTATTTCTGCGCGGTCGATGCCAGGACGCCGCTTTACGTAAAAGCGGTCCTCATGGGAGCGGTAGCCTATTTCGTCAATCCGGCGGATGTCATCCCCGACCTCTTCGCCGGCTTGGGCTACACCGACGATGCCGCAGTGCTGATGGCCGCGTTCAAGGCGATCGGCAGCAACCTCCGATCCGAGCACCGCAAGCGGGCGTGCGAAGCACTGGGCAAGCCGGAAAGCATTGTGGGCGACCGGCTTCCGTAATGAAGCTCCTCACGTGGAACGCCGATGAAAGAAGTCCGGAGCCGGGAACCAGCAGGGGGTCAGAGGACGAAATGGCGTGTCGGCGCGGGGGGAAGGGGCATGTCGTCCGGGTCGATCCGGAGGAGATAGATAGAAACCTCGTCCCGGACGGCAGGCAGTGCCACCGGTTTTGACAGGCGGCGCGATAGCCCGCACATTCGCGGCGGGGCACTGGGCTGCCGGGACTATGGAGGGGAGACGGTTCGATGGAAATGCTGGAAGGACGGGTTGCGATCTGCACCGGCTCGGGGCGCGGCGTCGGCGCCGAAGTGGCGAAGATGATGGCTGCGAACGGCGCGCGCGTGGTGGTCAACGATCCGGGCGTCGGCGGCGGCGGCGAAGGCGGCGACCGGACGCCGGCCCAGGAAATTGCCGATGAGATCAGGGCGGCGGGCGGCGAGGCGGCCGCGAATTTCGGTTCGGTCGCCAGCTTCGAGGACTGCCTCGACATGGTTCAGCAGGCCCGCGACGAGTTCGGCGGGCTGCATATCGTCTTCAATCCCGCCGGCATCCTGCGCGACCGCATGTTCCACAAGATGTCGCCGGAAGACTGGCAGGCGGTCATCGACGTCCACCTGACCGGGCATTTCAACGTCAACCGCGCGGCGATCAACTTGTTCCGCGAGCAGGAATACGGGCGCATCATCATGGTCTCCTCGACCTCCGGCCTGCTCGGCAATATCGGCCAGGCGAACTACGGCGCGGCGAAGCTCGGCATCGTCGCGCTCGCGCGCATCGTGGCGATGGAGAACGCCTCGAAGAACGTGACCGCCAATGTCATCGCGCCCTCGGCCGACACCCGCATGACCCGCAGCGTGCCAACGCCGAAGGACCCGAAGGCGGCGGCGATCCGGGACGAGCGGCTGAGGCTCAGCCGGGCGGACGCCATCGCCCCGCTCTGCACCTTCCTCGCCTCGGAGGAGGCGGGCTATGTCAGCGGCCAGGTGTTCCACCAGCGCGCGGGCGAGCTTACGCTTTACGGCCATTCCCGCCCCGTGCGCACGGTCCACCGCAACGGCAACTGGACGCCGGAGAGCATCGCCGAGGTCGCCATGCCGTCACTTTCCGGCCAGTTTTTCGAGATCGCGAATTCCCGCAGCGTCCATGCGGGGATGCCGATGGCATGACCGCCGGCGCGCCGCATAAAGGAGGAAACGCCATGCAGTCGAACGGCTGGATAGAGAGTGAAGCCGAACTGGAGGCGCTCTACGAGATGCCGCCCCGGCGGCGCGCGATCCTCAAGGAGATCGACCATATCTCCGACCACTACCGCGCCTTCATCGACGCAGCGCCCTTCGTCGTGCTGGCGACGGTCGGGCCGGAGGGCCTCGATTGCAGCCCGCGCGGCGATCCGGCGGGGTTCGTGCAGGTGCAGGACCGCAACACCGTGCTGCTGCCCGACCGGCGCGGCAACAACCGGCTCGACAGCCTGCGCAACATCGTCCGCGACCCGCGCCTCTCGCTGCTCTTCCTCATTCCAGGTGTGGGCGAGACGCTGCGCATCAACGGGCGGGGGCGCATCGGCACCGATCCCGACCTGCTGGCCCGTTTCGAGATGAGGGGGCAGTTGCCGCGCAGCGTGCTCTCGGTCGCGGTGGACCGGGTCTATATCCAGTGCCCGAAGGCGCTCGTCCGCTCCCGCCTCTGGCGCCCGGAGACGCGCGTGCCCCGCGACTCCCTGCCGACCCTCGGCCAGATCATGGAAGCGCTCGACACCGAGGGCGAGTTCGAAGCGAAATCCTGGGACCGCGCCTATTCGGCCGAGCTGGAGAAGACGATCTACTAGGCCGGTATCTCGGGGCGGCGGTCGGCCCAGGGCGCGATGCGCTCGAAGGCGGCGGCGGCCTGCAGCACCCGCCGGTCCTCATGGAGCCGGCCGACGATCTGGAGGCCGATGGGGAGCCCGTCCCGGGTGAAGCCGCAAGGCACGCTTGCAGCCGGATTGCCGGTTGCGTTGAACGGGAAGCTGAACGGTGTCCACGCGAACAGGTCCTCCGCCTCGAACCGGCCGGGCTCCGGCGCCACCTGGCCTACGGGAAATGCCGGGACGGCTGTCGCAGGCGTGAGCAGCAGGTCGTAGCTCTCGAAGAATTTGGCCAGCCGGTCGCAGAAGGCGAGCCGCTCGATCCTGGCCTGCACATATTCGACCGCGCTGTATTCCATGCCCCGTCGCACCATATGCACGAGGCCGGGGTCCATTGCGGGTTCCCACTCGTCGAGATGATGAACAAGGCCGCCCGCGACGGCGCTCTGGTAGAGCACGATGAAGAAGTCGGTCGCATTGCCGAGGCCGGGGTCGCCTTCCCCCACTTCGGCGCCGAGTTCGGCGAACCGGGCGGCCGCCCTTGCCGTCGCCTCAGCGACCTCCGGGTCCACCTTTGCATAGCCGAGGGTCGGGCTCCAGAACACCCTGAGGCCGGCGATGCCGTCATGCAGGCCGGCAAAGAAGTCCTGCGGCGGCCCCGGCTGGCTGAAGCGGTCGGCCGGGTCGTAGCCGGCGATGGCGCTCAGCATGAGGGCCGCGTCGGACACGGTGCGGGTCATCGGCCCGAGATGGGACAGGAGGCCGTTATGCGGCATCGGCACATAGGGCACGAGGCCGATGGTCGGCTTGATGCCGAAAATGCCCGCAAAGGAAGACGGGATGCGGATCGAGCCGCCGCCGTCGCCGCCCTGGGCGAGCGGCCCAAGCCCCGCCGCGACCTGGGCCGATGCGCCGCCGCTCGACCCGCCGGGCGTGCGCTCCAGGTTCCACGGGTTCCGGGTGATGCCGGTGACGGGGCTGTCGGTCGCGCCCTTCCAGCCGAATTCCGGCGTCGTCGTCTTCGGGGATGTTGTTCTCGAAAATCTTCGAGCCGCGCATGGTGCGCACGCCCCGTGTCGGCTGCATGTCCTTTATCGAATAGGGAATGCCGTGCAGCAGGCCGAGCGGCCGGCCGAGCATGAGCGCGTCTTCCGCCGCCTTCGCCTGCTCCAGCGCAATCTCGGGCGTCGGCGTGCAGAAGCAGTTGAGCGCGGGGTTCAGCGTCTCGATCCGCGCGATGACCGCCTCGGCAAGCTCGACCGGCGAGAGGCGGCGGCTGCGAATGTCCGCCGCAAGATCGACGGCGGAGCGGAAACAGAGGTCCTCGTCCTGCATGGCGCGGGTCTCCCGGGTCGGTATGCCGCCCGCCCGCCGCCCGTTTCGGGGGACGGCGGGCGGGCAGGTTGAGCGGCTGCCTAGTTCTTCCGGATGTTCCAGAAGAAGGCGTCGGTGGAGGGGATGACCCCGCTCACATCGTCCCGGTAGGCGCGGTAGAAGAAATACTGCCCCAGAGGAATGTAGGTGACATATTCCATCGCCCGCTCCTGCATCCGCCGGGAAAGCGTGACCAGCGTCTCCGGGTCGGCCTCGTTGGAGAACTTCGCCCTGAGCTCCTGGAGCTCGTCGTCGCAGGGCCAGCCGAACCACGCCGCGTCGCAGGCGCCCGAGACGCCGTTGTGCATCATCGGGTTGAGCAGCATGTTCGCCGGCCAAGCCGTGTGGAACAGGTTCCAGCCGCCGTCGGCCGGGGCCTTTTTCTCGGCCCGGCGCGAGGTGAGGGTGGACCAGTCCATCGCCTGGTCGTCCACATTGACGCCGATCTCGCGCAGCAGTGCGGCGCTCACCAGGCTTGCGGAGTGGAGCTGCGGGATGTCGGTCGGGTGCAGGAGCACGACCGGCTCCCCGTTGTAGCCGGACTCGGCGAGCAGCTTCTTCGCCGCCTCGATGTCCTGCTGCATGAGCCGCTGCGAGCCGAGGTCGCTGGCATGGGGCGTGTCGCAGATGAACATCGCCGGGCAGGTGCGCCACGACCCTTCCAGCGAGCTGTTGGCCAGCTGGTAGGTGGCCTGGTCCGCCATCAACTGGAGGGCCTGGCGGGCCTTCACATTGTCGAACGGCGGGTGCAGGTGGTTGATGACGAGCCAGGGCTGCCAGCCGAGCCCGTCCGTCGGCTCCACAGTGACGCCTTCGGCGGCGTTGAGCTGCGGCACGAGGTCCGCCGGGACGTTCTCGATGAGGTCGATCTCGCCCGCGACGAGAGCGTTCGCGGTGGTCTGCGAGTCGGGAATGTACTGCCAGACGAGGCGATCGAAATGGACGACCTTGCCGCCGGCCGTCTCGCTTGCGGGCTCCGCGCGTGGCACATAGTCCGCGTTCTTCTCGTAAACCACCTTGCTGCCGGGCACCCATTCGTCCTCCAGAATCCTGAAGGGGCCCGAGCCGACCATCTCCTTGATCTGCTCATGCGGATCGGTCATCGCGACCCGTTCCGGCATCATGAACGGCACATTCGCGTTCTTCTTGCCAAGCGCGGCGATGGCCAGAGCCCAGGGATTCTTGAGCGTCATCACGATGGTGCGGTCGTCCGCCGCCACCATGGTATCGACCCGCTCCATGAGGAGCTGCCCGAACACGTCGCGCTGGCCCCAGCGCTTGATGGAGGCCACGCAGTCCTTGGCCGTCACCGGCGTCCCGTCATGCCAGTTGAGGCCGTCGCGGAGCGTGATGGTGTAAACGAGCCCGTCGTCGCTCAGGGTATAGCCTTCGGCCATCTGCGGCTGGACGTTGAAATCCGCATCCGTGGCGAACAGCGTGTCATAGACCGCATAGCCGTGATTGC
The DNA here is from genome assembly GCA_026706245.1 of Alphaproteobacteria bacterium. Lineage (GTDB taxonomy): Bacteria > Pseudomonadota > Alphaproteobacteria > Bin95 > Bin95 > Bin95. Next base: position 5,735 of record JAPOZD010000191.1, on the reverse strand, counting down.
TGGTGATGAGCGCGGTGGTCCAGATCGGGTCGATGTTCTTCAGATCCGCGTGGATGGCCACATTCAGCTCGGTCTGACCCGCCGCCGGGAAGGCGAGGGCGAGGCTGAGCGCCGCCGCCGGCACGATGCCCCGCGCCCTTCGGGCCAGCCAGTTGCGAGGTGAGGTCTGCATGGTCCGGTTTCCTTCCGTATTGCGTCTGGATTCCGCCGCGCTGCCGGCCGACCGCCGCCGCTGCTGCGATATCCTCCCGGAGTCATTACACGCCGGAACCCGGGCGTCCGCAATCCATCCGAGTCATCCGGGCCGATTGCGAGACGGAGAGCGGTTCAACAGCGCCTAAATGTCGGTCTCGACGAAGCGCATGGCCTGGCGCGCGGTGCGGCGCACCATCTTGCGGCGCACGGGCGAATGCAGCAGGCGGTTGAGCGCCGCAAGCGCAAGTTCGCCGGACCGGCCCGTCTGGCCGGAGGCCAGCAGGCTGCGCACCGATGATGCCGTTTTCACCAGATGGACGGAGACGATGTAGCGGTCGTGGCCATGGTCGAGGAGTGTGTGCTCCGTCTCGGCGAAAAAGGCGTCCGGGTCCGCGACCGTCCAGTCGTCCGGGTCCACCGTCTCGTCCTGGTGCCCGATATTGCGGCCGGCGAAACAGGCCATCTGCAGCAGTCCCGGCGGCCACAGTTCCGGAAATCTGGAGCAGAGTCCCAGAACCGCATCGGCAAAGGTCAGCCCGTGGGTCAGGTCGAGCCAGCCGAAATCGCTGCCATAGGGCTGGTCGAGGTCGTCCAGGTGCCTGAGGTCGAAGCGCACCATGTTGAGCGCATTGGCCCCCAGCAGGCTGCGGAACAGGTCGAGCGCCGGCGCGGCGCCGTGCCGGGCGGTGAAAGCCATCGCCCTGTTGGCGTTCAGGCCGTCATAGTCCGCCGCGGCGGGCGCCGCTCCGTTCGGTTCCGATCCGAATGTCTCCAGCGCCGCGCCGTAGCCGCGGAATTCGGGGATCAGGTCCTCGCGGAAGGCCGAGACCAGCCCCCTCACCAGCGAAAGCAGGACCGGCTCGGCGATATCCTCGCCCAGCCGGCGGATCAGTGCGCCGGCCTTGGTCACATAGATCGCGGAATGGCCAAAATTGGAATAGTGGGCGAGCGCAGCGCGTGTCAGTCCGCGCTCCATTGCGCTCCAGGCGTTGCCAGTCGTAACCGCGCCGCGTGTCAGGCGAATGGCGCGCGCCTCGTCTTCCTCCTCGACCGCCCGGCAGAAAGCCTCCTCGTCCCATGTCTCGACGCCTTCGGCATAGGGGTAGCGCCGCTCCCGCAAGGTGTCCTCGGCCATGTGGCCGACGGACTCCAGGAGGCAGATGAGGCGGTCTTCGGGCAAGCCCGCATGTTCGTCGTAAAGCGCCAGCCAGTCCGCCGCGCCGGCATAGGCATGCGTCCAGCCGAATTCCAGCCTGTCATGCGACCAGCGGATTGCTTCCCCGACGGCGCGTGCGGGATCGACGCCAAGCTGCGCGATCCGGGCGATCTCGCGCGCCAGCCGTTCGTAGTCGTGGTCGTGGAATCCCTGCTTCAGGTCGTCGAGCGATTTTGCGAGCCGCTCCTCGACGGGCGGATCGACGATCTCGATCCACACATCGCCGCCGCGGACCTCCACCGGATAGACGCGCAGCCTGTCGCCGTCGCGCTGGTTCTCGCCCGTTTCCAGGTCGAACTTCCAGTTGTGCCAGTTGCAGGTGAGCAGGCAGTCGCCGTCGAGCGTGCCCTCGCGCAGCGGATAGCCTTCATGCGGGCAGCGGTTGTTGCAGGCGCGGATGCCTTTCGCGGTGTCGAAGAGAGCGATCTGGCGGCCGTCCAGCCGGAAGACCGTCCGGCCCTTGCGGCGAAGCTCCTCGACGCTGACGGCCCTGACCCAGCCTTGATGCATCGCCGGCCCTCCCCGGTGGCTATCTCCCGGAAATTAGTGCGGATTGCCGGAATGTCACCTCACAACCCGAGCAAACGCGACGTCGAGTTGGACAGGATTTCGGCCCGCTGGGCTTCCGTGAGGGGGGTGTCGTCCACGACCTTGCGGGGCGCCGGGTCGCCGATGGGGAAGGGATAGTCGGAGCCGAGCATCACGCGCTCCGCCCCCATCAGGTCCACCAGGAACCGGAGCGCCTCCGGCCGGAACACGCAGCTGTCCACATAGAGCCGCGAGAGGCCCTCTGCCGGGTCGGCATACTGGCCCGGATGGGCCTCGACGTTCCGCACCAGCCGGCCGAGCGCGAAGGGCAGCGCCGCGCCGCCATGGCTCAGGATCAGCTTCGCGCCGGAGTATTTGAGCACATGGCCCGAAAACAGGATCCGCGCCACGGCCACCGTCGTGTCCGTCAGTCGGCCAACCGCATTGACCATGTCGTAATCCACGACGCGCGCGTCGCTTGTCACATACATCGGGTGGACATAAAGCACGGCCCCGCGCTCATGCGCCGCCGCCCAGAAGGGCTCCAGCGACGGGTCGTCGAGCACGCCGGAATCGCCATGAGGCTGCGTGCCGATCATGAAGCCGCGAAAGCCGTGGTCGAGCGCTTCGCAGAGCGCCTCCGCGGCCGCCTCGCCGTCCTGCAGCGGCACGCCGGCCAGAGGGATCAGACGTTCCTCGCCCTCACAGGCCCGCCAGAGCGCCTCGTTGCAATAGCGGTTCCAGTCTGCCCCGGTCCCGCCTTCCAGCTCGTAGCCGAAGCTGTCGGTCCAGGGCGCGACCACCTGCCGGTCGAGACCCTGTTCGTCCATCCAGGCGAGGCGTGCTTCGGCTTCGCGCAGCTTCGGGTTGACCGGCCGGGTCGGGTCCCGTCCCCCGAAGGCGAGGCGGAAGCGTCCGTCCTCATGCAGACACTCGACCCCGTCGAAGCGGGCCGCGCCCCTTGCGAGCGTGTCGAACACCGTCTGGGGAACGTAATGGGCATGCGAGTCGATGACCTTCACGGAGGCGCTCCATTCGTGAATCGGGACGATGCGCATCATTGCCGGAGCGTCCGGCAATGCCAAGAATGACCCCATGCGCGGGGGAGGCGGGGCGTTGGGCGAAATCGGCAAACCGAGAAGGCGGGTGGAAGACCGGCGGCTGGTGACGGGCCGGGGCCGCTACGCCGACGATTTCACGCCCGAAGGGACGGCATACGCCGCTCTCGTCCGGAGCCCTCACGCCCATGCCCGCATAGGCGGAATCGACACGTCCCGTGCCGAGGCCCTGCCCGGCGTGCTCGCCGTGCTGACGGGCGCCGACGCGGCTGCGGACGGTATGGGGCCGATCCCGCACAACCCGGACTGGCAGGGCGGGCCCGACGTCGAACTGCGCCTGCCGGACGGCTTCGAGGTTGCGCTGACGCCGAACCCGCCCCTGCCGGTCGATACCGTGCGCTATTGCGGCGAGGCGGTGGCGCTGGTCGTAGCCGAAACGGCGGCGCTCGCGGCCGACGCCGCAGAGCTGGTCGAGGTGGACTACGAGCCCCTGCCGGCCGTGACGGATGCACGGGCGGCCATGGCCGGGAGCGCGCCGCAACTCTGGCCCGACTGCCCGGAAAACCTGGCGCTCACCTGCGAGGTCGGCGACTGCGAGGCGGCGGAGACGGCCTTTGCGGGTGCGGCCCATGTCGTAACGCTCGAAAGCCATATCCACCGCGTGAACGGCGTGCCCATGGAGCCGCGCGCCGTGGTCGGCGAATACGACGCCGAAACCGACTTCTACACCCTGCGCGCGGCCTCCGGGCGCGGCGCCGTGCAGACGCGCGAGCGGCTTGCGGTCACGCTCGGCGTGCCGCGGGAGAACTGCCGGGCCGTCTTCGGCGACATGGGCGGCAATTTCGGCACCAGGAACGCCTTCTCGCCGGAGTTCGCGCTCATGCCCTGGGCGGCGCGGCGCATCGGGCGGCCGGTGAAGTGGACGGCGGACCGGCGCGAATGCTTCCTGACCGACTACCAGGCCCGCGACCTCTGGTCCGAGGCGGCGCTGGCGCTCGACGGGGATGGCAATTTCCTTGCGCTCCGGGGGATGAACACGCTCAATCTCGGCGCCTACGTGGTCTATTTCTGGCCGCTGCGCAAGGGCCTCTCGATGATGCAGGGGACCTACCGCATACCCGCCGTCCATTTCCGGGGCCATGCGGTGCTGACCAACACGGCGCCGACGGCCGTCTATCGCAGCGCCGGGCGGCCCGAAGCCATCTACATGATCGAGCGGCTGATCGACCTCGCCGCCGAAGAGCACGGCTTCGACCGGGTCGAACTGCGCCGGCGGAACCTGATCGCGCCGGATAGGATGCCGTTCACCAACGCCGTCGGCGTCACCTATGACAGCGGCGACTATGCCGCCGGAATGGACGGGGCGCTCGAGGCGGCCGACTGGACAGGCTTCGAGGCGCGGCGCGCGGCATCCCGCCGGCGGGGGCTCCTGCGCGGCATCGCGGTCGCCAACTATATCGAGGTGACGAGCGGCATACCCCGCGAGCGGGCGGAAGTCCGGGCACTCGCGGACGGCGCGATAGAACTGGTCGTCGGCACAATGAGCAGCGGCCAGGGCCACGAGACCAGCTTCCCGCAGCTGGCCGCCGACTGGCTGGGCGTGCCCTTCGAGTGCATCCGCTATGTCGCCAACGACACGGAGCGCGTGTCGGTCGGCGGCGGCTCGCATTCCGGCCGCTCCATGCGGCTTGCCAGCATCGCCATCGACAGGGCCGTCAGGGCGCTGCTGGAGCGGGGCGGGGCGATAGCTGCCGATGCGCTGCAGGCCGCGCCCGGCGAGATCGCCTGGTGCGAAGGCGCGTTCCATGCGGCGGGCGGCGCCAGCCTCGGCCTGGCCGCAGCCGCAGCGCTCGCCGACGGACCGCTGGAAGGCATCGGCGACATTACCGACCGCTCAGGCGGCTATCCCTACGGCGCGCATGTCTGCGAGGTCGAAGTCGATCCCGGAACGGGCCATGTGCATGTCGCTGCTTGGACCGCGCTGGACGATGTCGGCCTCGCGGTCAATCCCCTGATTCTGCACGGGCAGGCGCAGGGCGCGGTCGCGCAGGGCCTCGGCCAGGCGCTGATGGAGGCGGTGCGCTAC
>JAPOZD010000191.1:0-616 GCA_026706245.1 Alphaproteobacteria bacterium | reverse complement strand
GGCCAGCTTCTCACCGGCTCCTTCATGGACTACGCCATGCCGCGCGCCGGCACCGTGCCGCCGATCACCACGCTGATAACGGAGGTGCCGGCAAGCTCGCATCCCTTCGGCATCCGCCCCGGCGGCGAAGGCGGCACCACGCCTGCGCTCGGACTCGTAGTCAACGCCGTCTGCCACGCGCTCAGGGAACTTGGCGTCCGCCACATCGAAATGCCGCTGATGCCGGAGCGCGTGTGGCGGGCGATTCGGGACGCCCAGCGGAGCGGTTGAACGCCGTCACCCGATGGCGCAGCCGAAGCCTCCGTCCACGGAGACCGTCTGGCCGGTGACGAAGCCGGCAAGGTCGGAGGCGAGGAAGAGCGCGACCTTCGCCATGTCGTCCGGCAGGCCCCAGCGGCCGAGCGGCGTGCGCGCGACGATCCCGCGGTCGGCTTCTTCATTGCGCTTGAAGCGGTCGGTCATCTGCGTGTGGACATAGCCCGGCGCGACGGCGTTGACGCGGATGCCGGCGCCGCCCCAGGCCACGGCCAGCGTCTTCGTCATCTGCACGATGCCGGCCTTGCTCGCCCCGTAGCCCGGGTTGCCCTGGCTGCCGAAAAACGCCGTCATCGAGGAG
>JAPOZD010000027.1 GCA_026706245.1 Alphaproteobacteria bacterium | reverse complement strand
AGCGAACGCTCAATCGCTGAAATCACCATCCATCACCTGAGAACGGAAGCATTACCCGGAATCGTCGAAATTCCAGTCATCAAACCGTAAACGCGCGGCATCAAATCGGGGTCGATTGAAGGCGAAACCTGGCGGCAAGTCAAGGGCTGCCAAAGCGGAGAGGATAGAAAATCGTCAACTATTACAATAAGATATCATGCTCCCGGCGTCCGACGGCGGGTGATGGCGGGGATTGGCTACAGTATGATGCGACCCCGGATCAAGTCCGGGGTGACGGAGGGGGCGTTCTGGGTGACAGTTTGGGGCAGGCCCCGCCGGCCAGCGGGAGCAGGCCGGGGCTGTTTCCTGTCGGACGGGCGATGCAGCGCCCGACAAATCCGATTTCTTCACACGCCCGAAGGCGAGGGGCCATCCATGAGCCGCAATGCCGCCGCAGCCGGTGGAGAGGAGGCCGGACCCTCTTCTCGTCATGCCCGGACTTGTTTCGGATATGACGGAGGAGGCCATGTAGTACCCGGTCAACGCCGGCAGGTGTGCGAATCCGGTATGGGCAGGGGCCGGGCGTCGTGACCCTGCGCGTCTATGTCATCGCGGGCGAGCCGTCGGGCGATGCGCTTGGCGCCCGGCTGTTGCGGGCCTTGCGCGAGGGTGGGCCGGTGGAGGCGGCGGGCGTCGGCGGCGAACTCATGGCAGCGGAGGGCGTCGCCAGCCTGTTCCCGCAGGCGGAAACCGCCGTGATGGGCCTCTTCGAGGTGCTGCCCCGCGCCAGGAGGCTGCTGCGGCGAATGGACGAGACGGTTGCCGACATCCTGCGTTTCCGGCCCGACGTCGTCGTCACCATCGATTCCGGCGGGTTCAACAAGGGCCTGGCGAAGCGGCTCATTGCGGCGGGCTGCCCGGCCGCGCGCATCCACTATGTTGCGCCCATGGTCTGGGTCTGGGCGCCCCGCCGCGCGCGGCGCATGGCGCGTCTCTTCGACCACCTGATGACGCTCTGGCCGTTCGAGCCTGCCCTGTTCGAGCGCGAGGGCCTGGCCTCCACTTTCGTCGGCCACTCGCTGGTCGAGGCGGAGCCGGGCGACGGAGCGGCGTTCCGGGCCCGGCACGGCATTGCGCCGGAGGACACCCTTCTGGCGGTGCTGCCGGGAAGCCGGGCGGGCGAGGTGCGCCGGCTGCTGCCGGTGTTCTGCGAAGTGCTGGAGCGCCTTTCCGGCGGCGCGCCCGGCCTGCATCTGGCGGTGCCGACCGTCGGAACGGTGGCCGACCGGGTGCGGGACGCGGTGGCGGGCTGGCCGTGGCCGGCGGCGGTCACTCTCGGCGAGGAGGAAAAACAGGGCGCCTTCGCGGCCAGCTGGGCGGCGCTCGGGGCATCGGGCACCGTCGCGCTCGAACTTGCGCTTGCCGGCGTGCCGCAGGTGACGGCCTACCGGCTCAATCCCGCAACGGCGCTCATCGGCCGCGCCGTGATCCGGCGCCGCCGGTTCTGCCCCGTCAACATCCTGCTCGACCGTCCCGTCGTGCCGGAACTGATCCAGGGGGACTGCCGGCCGGGGCCGCTCGCAGACGCGCTCGGGCCGTTGCTCGCGGACGGCGAGGCGCGGGCCGCGCAGCTTTCGGCCTTCCGGGAGCTGGCCGGCGAACTCGGCGGCGGCGGGCGGCCCAGCCTCCGCGCGGCGGAAACCGTGCGGCGGATCGTCCGTGAAACTGCATTGTCATTGAAGCGATAAGGGAGTGTCATCGGGGTTTGGTGTCTGCCGCCGCACATGGCGACGGAAACGGAGGAACATCATGCCCGACCATGCAAGCGAACTCTCGTTCGACGAATTCGACGAACTGAACGACCCGCGCGACGAGCCGACCGGCTTCGAGCGCGTCGTCTCCCGCCGCCGCTTCCTGGGCGGCGCGGCGGCCCTCGGCGGGGCCGGCGCCTTTTTCGGCCTGGGCGCGTTCCGGCCCGCGCAGGCGGGCGGCATGGGCGGCCTCGCTTTCGAGCCGGTCGCCGCGAACAGCCTGGACACGGTGACCGTACCGCCCGGTTTCTCCTGGCACAACGTCATTGCCTGGGGCGATCCGCTCTGGTCCGGGGCCGTGCCGTTCGATCACGAGACGCGCGGCGACGGCGCCAGCCAGGAACGGGCCTTCGGCGACAATACTGACGGCATGTGGTCGTTCTTCGTGGATGGCAGGACCGTGCTCGCCGTCAACAACGAGTTTGTGAACCGGTCGATCATCTACGGCAACCGCGCCACGGGCTTGCCGGAGAACGCCGACGACGTGCGCAAGGGCAAGGCCGGGCACGGCGTCAGCGTCTTCGAGATCGAGATGAAGGACGGCGCGTGGCGCCCGGTGCTCGATTCGCCCTTCAACCGGCGCATCACCGCGGACACGCCGATGGAGATCACGGGTCCCGCGCGCGGCCTCGACCTGCTGAAGACGGCGGCCGACCCCGCCGGGACCTCGTCGCTCGGCACCTGGAACAATTGCGGCAACGGCAGGACGCCCTGGGGCACCTATCTCACCTGTGAGGAGAACTTCAACGGCTACTTCTCCTCTTCGGACCCCGACTATGCCGTGTCCGATGCCATGAAGCGTTACGGCGTCGGCCTGAAGGACTGGGGCTATGCCTGGGCGACGGCCGACGAGCGCTTCGACATCTCGAAGCACCCGAACGAGCCGAACCGCGCCGGCTATGTCGTCGAGATCGACCCGCTCGATCCGGGTTCGACGCCGAAGAAGCGCACGGCGCTCGGCCGCTTCAAGCATGAGAACGCCGAGCTCGTCATTGCGGCCAACGGGCATGCCGTCGTCTATATGGGCGACGACGAGCGCGGCGAGTTCCTCTACCGCTTCGTCTCGGAAGGCCGCTATGTCGAAGGCGGGGACAATAGCGACCTGCTGGAGTCCGGTTCGCTTTCGGTGGCGCGCTTCGCCGAGGACGGCAGCGGCGAGTGGATGGCGCTGACGCCGGAGACGACCGGCATGGCCTCGGCGGCCGAGGTCGCCGTTCATGCCCGCATGGCGGGTTCCGCCGTGGGTGCGACGACCATGGACCGGCCGGAATGGGTCGCGGCGCATCCGGCGCGCGCGGAGGTCTACTGCTGCCTCACCAACAACAAGAACAGGGGCAAGAAGCCCAACAAGGGCGGCGATCCGACGCCGGTCGGCGGCCCCAATCCGCGCGCCGGCAACAAATACGGCCAGATCGTGCGCTGGCGGCCTGCGGGCGGCGACCACACCGCTGCCGGGTTCGAGTGGGACCTGTTCGTGGTGGCCGGCAATCCTGTGGTGCATGACGACGACCGCGCCGGCTCCGCCAATGTCACCCCGGACAACATGTTCAACTCGCCGGACGGCCTCATGTTCGACAGCAAGGGCGGCCTCTGGATCCAGACCGACGGCAATTACAAGAACGAGGGCGACTTCGCCGGCCAGGGCAACAACCAGATGCTCTATGCCAACGCGGACACGGGCGAGATAAACCGCTTCCTCGTCGGCCCGCAGGAGTGCGAGGTGACGGGCATCTGCTGGTCCCGGGACCGCAAGACCATGTTCGTCGGCCTCCAGCATCCGGGCGCGAAGGGCGGCAGCAGCCATTTCCCGGGCGGGGGCGAAACCGTGCCCCGCTCCACCGTGATCGCCGTCACCCGCGACGACGGCGGCGAGATCGGCTGAGCCCGGCGGTCATTCATCGGCGTCTATGCCGATGGCCGTCGGGAAACTCCTCCCCCGCTTGCGGGGGAGGTCGGGTGGGGGGCCGCTTGCGCGCTAGCGGAAGCGGCGGGCGAAGACCCGTCACGCCGATAAGCCCTCCCCCGGCCCCTCCCGCCAAGCGGGAGGGGAGAAAAGGGGGCTGCATCCCGCCGGCGCGCTATGGGCAGGGCGCGTCCCGGCCTGTATATCGGGGCGGACGGGTTGGCGGGAAGGATGCGCGGGACGTGCCGGAAGAAACGGTCAAGCAGCGCCGGCGGGGGCGCACGCAGCCCAAGGGACGCCAGGTCGAGCCGGAGGCGTTGGCGGAGGTGCAGGCGCTGCTGTCCGACTCGCCGCGCGAGCGCGAATTCCTGATCGAATATCTGCACCTGGTGCAGGGGCGTTTCGGGCATCTCTCCGCGCGCCATCTGGCGGCGCTGGCAGAGGAGATGCGCCTTGCCATGGCGGAGGTCTGGGAGGTCGCGACCTTCTACGCCCATCTCGACGCGGTGAAGGAAGACGAAGAGGCGCCGCCGGCGCTGACCTTGCGCGTCTGCGACAGCCTTTCCTGCGAGCTGGCGGGCGCGCCGGCGCTGCTGGAGTTGCTGCGCTCGGCCTTCCCGAAGGCGCGGGTCGTCACCGCGCCCTGCATGGGCCGCTGCGACTGCGCGCCGGTCGTCGAGGCCGGGCACCGGCATGTGGACCGGGCGACGCCCGAAAGCGTGCGCGCGGCCCTCTCGGACGACAAGTCGGAGTATGTCGTTCCGGCGGCCCCGGAGGGGGACTACGCGCAGTTCCGCGCCTGTCTCGAAGGCCGGCGGACCCGCGAGGAGGTGACGGCCGAAATAGAGGCGGCGGGACTGCGCGGCATGGGCGGCGCGGGCTTCCCGAGCGCGCGCAAATGGGGCTTCGTGCGCGCCGGGCCGAAGCCGCGCCACCTGACCGTCAATGCCGACGAGGGCGAGCCCGGCACCTTCAAGGACCGCCTGTTCCTGGAGACGGCGCCCGCCGCCGTGCTGGAAGGCGCGCTGATTGCCGCCTGGGCGGTCGAGGCGGACACGATCACCATTTATCTCCGCGACGAATATCCGGTGGCGCGCGAGATTATGGCAGCGGAGATCGAGCGGCTGGGCGCGCTGGCGCCGCCCGGCGGCGTGCATCTGCGCCGGGGCGCGGGCGCGTATATCTGCGGCGAAGAGTCGGCGATGATCGAGAGCATCGAGGGCAAGCGCGGCCTGCCGCGTCACCGCCCGCCCTATGTGGCGCAGGTGGGCCTGCACGGGCGGCCGACGCTGGTCCACAATGTCGAGACGCTCTACTGGATGCCGGCGATCCTGGAGCGGGGCGCGGCCTGGTTCGCGGAAACCGGGCGGCACGGCGGCAAGGGCTGGCGGGCCTATTCCGTCTCCGGCCGGGTGAAGGAGCCGGGCGTCAAGATCGTGCCCGCCGGTGTCACCGCGCGCGAGCTGATCGAGGAGTTCTCCGGCGGCATGGCGGAGGGGCGCGCGTTCAAGGCCTATCTGCCGGGCGGCGCTTCGGGCGGCATATTGCCGGCGAGCCTCGCCGACATCCCGCTCGATTTCGGCAAGCTGGAGCCGCATGGCTGCTTCACCGGCTCGGGCGCGGTAGTGGTGCTGGCGGACGGCGACGACATCGGCGCGGCGGCGCTCAACCTCATGCGCTTCTTCGCCTATGAGAGCTGCGGGCAATGCACGCCCTGCCGCGTCGGCACGGAGAAGGCCGCGCTCCTGATGGCCGAACCCGCCTGGGACCGCGACGTGCTGGAGGACTTGGCATCCGTCATGGCCGACGCCTCCATCTGCGGCCTCGGCCAGGCCGCCCCCAACCCGCTCCGCTGCGCCATGAAATACTTCCCGGAGGACGTGGGGCTGTAAACCCACCCCTACTGCCGCGTGAGCGGCTTGTAGCGGATGCGGTGGGGGTTGTCGGCTTCCGCGCCGAGGCGGCGGCGGCGGTCGGCCTCGTAGTCGGCGTAGTTGCCCTCGAACCACTCCACATGGCTGTCGCCCTCGAAGGCGAGGATGTGGGTCGCGATCCGGTCCAGGAACCAGCGGTCGTGGCTGATGACCAGCACGGAGCCGGCAAAGGCCAGCAGCGCCTCCTCCAGCGAGCGCAGGGTCTCGACATCGAGGTCGTTGGTCGGCTCGTCAAGCAGCAGCAGGTTGGCGCCGGACTTGAGCATCTTGGCAAGATGGACGCGGTTGCGCTCGCCGCCGGAGAGCGAGCCGACCTTCTTCTGCTGGTCCGGGCCCTTGAAGTTGAAGGTGGAGACATAGGCCCGGCTCGCCACCTCGCGCGCCCCGAGCGCAATCATGTCGAGCCCGCCCGAAATCTCCTCCCAGACCGTCTTGTCGGCGGCCAGCGCCTCGCGGCTCTGGTCCACCGCGCCGATCTTCACCGTCTCGCCGACACGGAGCGCGCCGCTGTCCGGGGCCTCCTCGCCGGTCAGCATGCGGAAGAGCGTGGTCTTGCCGGCGCCGTTCGGCCCGATCACGCCGACAATGCCGGCGGGCGGCAGGCGGAAGGAAACGCCCTCCATCAGCAGCCGGTCGCCGAAGGCCTTGGCGACGCCGCTCGCCTCGATCACCACATCGCCCAGCCTCGGCCCCGGCGGAATGACGATCTCGGCCGTGTCGAGCGCCCGGCGCTGGCCCTCGGCCAGCAGCTCCTCATAGGCCCGCAGCCGCGCCCGGCTCTTGGCCTGCCGGGCGCGGGGGCTCTGGCGGACCCATTCGAGCTCGCGCAGCAGCACCCGGCGCCGCGCGCTTTCCTGCTTCTCCTCCAGCGCGAGGCGGCGCTCCTTCTGCTCCAGCCAGGACGAGTAGTTGCCCTCGAACGGCACGCCGCGCCCGCGGTCCAGCTCCAGGATCCAGCCGGCGACATTGTCGAGGAAGTAGCGGTCATGGGTGATGGCCACCACCGTGCCCTCATACCGCTCCAGGAAGCGCTCCAGCCAGGCGACGCTCTCCGCGTCCAGATGGTTGGTCGGCTCGTCCAGCAGCAGCAGGTCCGGCCGGGAGAGCAGCAGGCGGCAGAGCGCCACCCGCCGCCTCTCGCCGCCGGAAAGCGTTGCCGTGTCGGCATCGCCCGGCGGGCAGCGCAGCGCGTCCATCGCGATCTCGACCGTGCGCTCCAGCTCCCAGCCGTTCGCCGCGTCGATCCGCTCCTGGAGCTCGCCCTGCTCGTCGATCAGCGCGTCCATCTCGTCGGCGCTCAGGTCCTCGGCGAAGCGCGCGCTCACCTCGTTGAAGCGCTCCAGCAGCCGGGCCGTCTCCGCCACGCCCTCCATGACATTGCCCATCACGTCACGGTCCGGGTCGAGCTCCGGCTCCTGCGGCAGGTAGCCGACCCGCGCGCCGTCCGCCGCCCAGGCCTCGCCGTCGAATTCGGTCTCGATGCCGGCCTTGATGCGCATGAGCGTCGATTTGCCGGCCCCGTTCGGCCCGAGCACGCCGATCTTGGCGCCCGGAAAGAAGGCGAGGCGGATATTGTCCAGCACCTTGCGCCCGCCCGGATAGGCCTTGGCGAGCCCGTGCATCATATAGACATACTGGTGTGCAGCCATGCCGCCGCTCATACCCCGCCGCCGGCTTCGCTGCAACGCGCTGGCGGCAACGGGCTATACTCCGCCGCGATGCAGGAGAGGAGACGGGCCATGGACCTGCCGTTCGGCGGCGGCTGCGCGTGCGGCGCCATACGCTACGAATGTTCCGGCGCGCCGGTCTATATGGGCAATTGCCACTGCCGGGACTGCCAGCAGGCCACCGGCAGCGCCTTTTTCCCGGCCGTGGCGGTCCGGGAGCGGGAGTTCAGGCTGCTCGGCGGCGAGCCCGCCTGGTTCGAAAGGCCCGCGGACAGGGGCCACCCCATGCGCCGCGCCTTCTGCCCCTCATGCGGCTCCCCGGTGTTCCTGATAAACGGAGCATCCGAATCGGTCCGGGTGCTCTATGCGGGGAGCCTCGACGATCCGGGCCTGTACCAGCCGAGCCGGGACATCTTCGTGGGCAGCGCGCAGCCCTGGTGCCCGATGGACCCAGACCTCCCCAAGGACAAGGGCATGCCGGGCTGGTAGGGTACGGCCTACCGTTTCCCAACCCCGGCGCTACAGTTCCGAGCGCAACCGGCTCAATGCCCGGGTCTGCTCGATCACATTCGCCACCGATTGGCCGATCAGGTCCAGCCTGCTGACCTGGTCGATGCGCGCGCGCGCCTGGGCCAGTTCGCGCGGCGCCATCATGTGGTCGAGTATGCCGCAGGCGTCGCAGAGGCCGATGATCGCGATGTCGCGAGGATCGGGAATCTCGTCGGATAGCAGCACGCCCATGATCCGGAGCTTGACCTCCCGCTCCGCCTTTCCGTCCACGGTCGGGTAGCGCCGCGACCGGAAGACCCAGAGAAACCGGCCTTCCTCGCGCGCCAGAATGCCCATTTCGACGAGCCGGGCGAGCGCGGCTTCGCGGATCTCGTCGGCATGGTCGGCGGCCCTCTCGACCCAGTGGTGGGCGTCGTGGCTATGTCTGGCCGCGGCGATGCGTTCCAGCGTGGGGTCGAGCAGGGGGTCGCCCGTCGGCTTCTCGTCCACGAGGATGAGCGAGCGGGGGTCTGTGTCGATCCGGTCCAGCAGCGCAAGGTCCATCAGCACCGCCCCGGCCAGCGCGCTTTGCACCGACGAACTCGGGACAGGCAGGAAGCTGCCGTCCCGGTCGTCGAGCAGGAGCAGCATGATCTCTTCGGCAAAGCACAGCATCTCGGTCAGCCTCACTCGAAAACTGCTTCGGTAACGGTAGGTTCACCGGCAGTGCGACGCATGGACCGGAGTTCAGTCGGCCCTCGCCCGCTGGCGCTCCAGGCCGCGGGCAAAATTGTCGAGCGTGATCTTGCGATCGAGCGTGAGGTCCTCGCGGAGGATGTCATAGACATCGCCCTCCACCGCCTGCATGGAGAGCAGGATGATCGTGCCGTCCGGCCCGCCGCCCTCGACATGGGTCTCGTCGCCCCGGTTCTCGGAAAACGTGCCGGCCGGGCGGATGTCGGGCGCTCCGAGCGCGCCGTCGGGACCGGGCTTGTAAATGCGGTGCTCGCCCTCCAGCACCAGCGTTTTGGTGACCCCGACATGGGTGTGCGGCACGCAATTCGTATTCGGGTCGAACTTCATCAACATATCGACCCGGTTCAGCTCCCGGTCCACGCTCTGGATGGAATAGTAAAGGCCCTCGAAGCCGTTGAACGGCGCCCAGTCGATGGCGCGGTCGTCGAACCGGTATGCGGCCATGGCAAGCCGTCCCTGCTGCCTGGGAGTCGCCGACAGTAGAGCGCAGGAACGGCCGGAAGGGAAGGGCGGCGGTCAGTCTCCTGTCGGATTGGCGATTACTCGGGCAGTGTTTCGAGCGGATTCATCGCCGGGACGCCGAGCGGCCGGAAATGGCGAAGATTGCGTGTGAGGACGGTGAGGCTTCGGTCGGCCGCAATCGCTGCGATGGCGATATCGGCGAAGCCGGGCGAGCGGCCGGCGGCACGCTCCCGGTCCATCAATAATCCCGCCTGCCGCGCTGCGGGGACGTCGAAGCGGATTATCCGAGCGTCGTAGAGATGGAGGACGAGTTCGAGCCAGTCATCGAGACGTTCTGCCTTGGCGGAGGCTCCGGTGCGTCGGAGCCTGGCAATGCCGCTGCAAATCTCTGCAATCGTGATGGCGGAGAGGAAGAGGCTGTCGGAGTGCGTATTCATCCATTCCGACAGCGCGGCGGACCGTTCCCGCCGGCCCGGCGCCCCCGTTGAGAGGATGTCGGTATCGACCAGATACACGAAAATGGCCCCTAGAGAAGCGCGTCCCGCAGGGGACCCGCGTCTCGCGGCGGCAGGTCCCCATCCTCCAGCCCCGAGGCGAGCAGCAAATGCCCGAACGAAGGGACCTGGCTCAGGCGGTTCCATTCGTCGATTCCCACGAGGACCGCCCGGGGCTTGCCGCGGCGGGTAATGACCGCGGTTTCTCCCTGCGCCGCTCCCTCGACCAATGAGGACAGCGACGCTTTGGCCTGACGCAATTGGACCTGTCGCATTCCGGACCCCTTCGAGACCAATGTAGTCACTTTAGGGAAGGGCAGGGAACGGAGCAAGGGCCATGTAATGGAAACGATCGTGGCCCGGCGCGGGCCCATTGATTTCAGGTCGCTTCCTTTGTCGTTCGGATCAATATCGGCCGGAAAGGGCCTTGCAGCCATGGAGCCTCAGGAACCTGATGGCGGCCTGTCTTGCCCGTGTCTCGATTTCCCCGGCATCCGGAGCATCGACGACCCCGAGCAAGCGTCGGATCTGCTTGTCTCCCAGCAGCAGTCCCAGGAACGTCTCCGCCGCCTCCCACGGGTCGTCGAAGTCCAGAAGCTCGCGTTCGCGGCATCGTTCGAGATACCGGACGAAGAACGGCAGGGTCGCCTCGCGGCCCGTTTCCACCAATATGCGCGCCAACTCCGGGTCGGAGCGCGCCTCGGAAATCGCGGCGCGGTTGATTGCGACGGCGCCGTCGCCCAGAAGGAGGCCGGCGAGCGCCCGGCCGACATCGGCAAGGGCCTCCGCTACCGGCGCGTCGCCGTCCAGATGCGCTTCGAGCACCGTGCGCACCGTATCCGCATTGCGGCGAATGACAGCCTGGAAGAGTCCGGACTTGCTTCCGAACCAGGCATACAGCGTTTCCTTCGACGCCGAGACCCGCCGGGCGATGTCCAGCATCGTGGTGTCGCGGTAGCCTTTTTCGCGAAGGATGGCGGTAGCGGCGTCGAGGATGGCGTCGCGCCGCTGCGCGCGGTCAGGCTCCTTCATGTCCGAACATCCGCAATTTCATGGTTGACATATCCGAACCCATCGGTACGGTGCTGTCAAACCGAACCGATGGGTTCGGATATTACCGAGAGGCGCAAGATGCCGGAGCAGACGAACAGGAACCGGGCCGCAGACGGCTATACCGCGGCAGCGGTCGCAGCGTAATGCTTCCGTTCTCAGGTGATGGATGGTGATTTCAGCGATTGAGCGTTCGCT